>NZ_WBRZ01000108.1:0-17037 GCF_008923895.1 Pseudomonas sp. GXM4 | reverse complement strand
ATTTGCACCAGATAAACCGAGTTCTCAGTTTTGGGACTGCTGCGCAGTCCAACGGGGATAAATCCCATCGCCACAGGTCACTCCTACATTTGATCCGGGATACCTTTGAATGAAGCGTCTGTTGCTGAGCAGCGCCCTGCTCTCTCTGCTGGCCGGTTGCGCCAGTACCGACACCATCGACCCGCACGGCTATGACCAGACCGGCGTCGCCTCCTATTACGGAGCCAAACATCACGGTAAGCGCACCGCCAGCGGCGAAGCGTTCAACCAGCATTCCCTGACCGCCGCCCACCGCCAGTTGCCGTTCGGCACGCGGGTGAAGGTCACCAACCTGAAAAACGATGAATCAGTCGTGGTCCGCATCAATGACCGTGGCCCGCACACCCGTGGCCGGCTGATCGATCTGTCACGCGAGGCCGCCGATGAGATCGGCATGCTGCGCAGCGGCACCGCACGGGTTCGCGTGCAGGCCCTCGACTGATGGAGCGCCGACCATTTTCGGACTAGCCGATCTGCCGCTGATCAACGTCATCGAACTGCTCAGCGGCCTGTGTCTTTTGCTCATCGGCGCCGAGCTGATGGTGCGCGCCGCCGTGCGTCTGGCCGAGCGCCTGCATGTGCGTCCGTTGATCATCGGCCTGACCATCGTCGCCCTCGGCAGCAGCGCGCCGCAGATGACCGTGAGCCTGCAAGCGGCGTTGACCGACAACCCCGACATCGCCGTCGGCAGCGTGGTCGGCAGCGGCATCTTCAATATCCTCGTAACCCTTGGCCTGTCGGCACTGATCATCCCGCTGCGCGTGTCGCGGCAACTGGTGCGTCTGGATATCCCGTTGATGATCGGCGCCAGCCTGCTGGTATTCATCCTCGCCTGGAATAAAGACCTCGGGCGTTTCGACGGCGTCCTGCTGCTCGGCGCTCTGGCGCTGTACCTCGGCTTGCTGTTGCGTCAGTCGCGACATTCGACGCGCCCTCATACAGAGCGACCAACCGAGACGCAGCAATCCTGGTTGATCAGTGTGCTGATGATTCTCGCTGGCCTGGCCATGCTGGTGTTCGCCGGGCGTTTGCTGCTCGGCGCCGCCGTGGTCGTGGCCACCGACCTGGGCCTGTCGGAACGGGTCATCGGCCTGACCGTGGTTGCGGTCGGCACCTCGCTGCCGGAACTGGCGACCTCGCTGATCGCTGCGTTGCGCGGGCAGCGTGACATTGCCGTGGGCAACGTGATCGGCGCCAATCTGTTCAACCTGCTCGGGGTGCTCGGGCTGACCGCGCTGCTCGCACCGACGCCGCTTTCCGTCTCCCCCAACGCGCTGGATTTTGACTTGCCAGTGATGCTCGGCGTCGCTGCGCTGTGTCTGCCAGTGTTTTACTCGGGCTACCGAGTGACTCGAGCCGAAGGCTTGCTGCTGCTCGGTTTGTATCTGGTCTACGGGCTGCATGTGGTGTCGTTCACCACTGGTATGCCGCTGGCCGGCAAACTCGAGCGCTTGATGCTGTTTTATGTCCTGCCGGCGCTGCTGACGTTTCTGCTGTTCACGTCGATCCGCGCCTGGCGTCGCCAACACCACAAGAGAGATGTGCCATGAGCGAGTCGAAGCAGTCCGGGGTTGAAATCCGTCGTCAGGTCATGGGCGATGCGTTCGTTGATCGCGCCTTGGGCAACGCCACCGAGTTCACCCAGCCGTTGCAGGATTTCGTCAATGAACACGCCTGGGGCGGAGTGTGGAATCGCGAAGGTTTGTCGCTGAAAACCCGCAGCCTGATTACCCTCGCCGCGCTGACCGCGTTGAAGTGTCCGCAGGAGTTGAAGGGCCACGTGCGCGGTGCCCTGAACAATGGCTGCAGCGTGGAAGAGATTCGCGAAGCGCTGCTGCATTGCGCGGTGTATGCCGGCGTGCCAGCGGCGATCGATGCGTTTCGCGCGGCGCAGGAAGTGATTGATAGCTACCAGAAAAGCTAAAAGATCGCAGCCTTCGGCAGCTCCTACAGGAGACCGCATTTCCATGCAGGAGCTGCCGCAGGCTGCGATCTTTTGATCTTGCCTTCAGATCCACCCACCCCACTGCAACACAAAGATCCCGACATTGGTGGTAATAGCCGCCATCAACGTGGTCATCACGATAATCGCCGCTGCCAGCTCATGATTGCCCTGCGCCGCCCGGGCCATGACGAAACTTGCCGCCGCCGTCGGGCTACCGAAGTAAAGAAACAGAATCCCCAGTTCCGCCCCGCGAAAGCCCCACAACCACGCGCCCACGGTTGCCAGTAACGGCAGACCGACCATCTTCACCAGGCTGGAGCTGAGCGCCATCTTGCCGCTCTTGCGCAGCGCCGCCAGTGACAGCGTGCCACCGATACAAATCAGCGCCAGCGGCAACGTGGTTTGCGCCAGATACTGGCCGGAGGTCTCCAGCCAGCCCGGCAAACCGATCTTGAAATAGGCGAACGGCGCTGCCGAAATCACGCTGATGATCAGCGGGTTGCTGAACACGCTTTTGCAGATGCTCCACGGATCGGACTTGATCACCGGGCTGTATACCGCCAGCACGATGGTCGACAGCGTGTTGTAGAACAGGATCACCAGCGCCGCGAGAATCGCCCCGAGGGAAATGCCGTAATCGCCGTACATGCTCGCCGCCAGCGCCAGACCTATCACGCCGTTGTTGCCGCGAAACGCGCCTTGGGTGTAGATGCCGCGATCCTCACGCGGACACTTGAAAATCGCCCAGCCCCAGGCCACGGCGAAACTCACCAGGGTCGCGAGGGAAAAGTAGATGAGTAGCGAGGGTTGCAGTGCGGCGTGCAGGTCGGCGTGGAGGATGCCGAGGAACAGCAGCGCCGGCATGGTCACGTTGAACACCAGCGACGAGGCGGTGTGGATGAAGTTGTCGTTGATCCAGTCGATGCGCTTGAGCAGCACACCGAGAAACAGCATGGCAAACACCGGCGCGGTGATGTTCAGGGTTTCAAGAAAGATTGCCAGCATGCCGGGGAGCCTTGGGTGAGCGTCGATAGGGGGCTAATGATAAGCCACTTTCACCCTGATCGTTCCCGCGCTCTGCGTGGGAATGCAGCCCCAGGGCGCTCTGCGTCCCAAAGCGTGACGCGGAGCGTCACATGAGGCATTCCCACGCAGAGCGTGGGAACGATCACATCGACCCGATTTGTCAGGTCGATGTATAGCGCAAAACAACTCGGTCGGCCCCCTCTCCCTCCGGGAGAGGGCTGGGGTGAGGGGCTTTTGATCTTCCATGAAACGATCAGGTAATCGGCGCCGGGTTGAACAAGGTGATGTCGTTGTGCAGCTTGTGCTTCTCCGCCCAGGTCTGTTGCTTGCCACTGGCAACATCCAGGTAATAGTGAAACAACTCCCAGCCCAGTTCTTCGATGGTCGCGCGCCCGGTGGCAATGCGTCCGGCATCGATGTCGATCAGATCCGGCCAGCGCTGCGCCAGTTCGGTCCGCGTCGATACCTTGACCACCGGCGCCATGGCCAGCCCGTAAGGCGTGCCGCGACCGGTGGTGAACACGTGCAGGTTCATCCCTGCTGCCAGTTGCAACGTACCGCAGACAAAATCGCTGGCCGGCGTCGCGCAGAAAATCAGGCCCTTGTGCTTGAAGCGCTCGCCCGGGCCGAGCACGCCATTGATCGCGCTGCTGCCGGACTTGACGATCGAGCCCAGCGACTTCTCGACAATGTTCGACAACCCGCCCTTCTTGTTGCCCGGCGTGGTGTTGGCGCTGCGATCGGCTTCGCCCTTGGCCAGGTAACGGTCGTACCAGTCCATCTCGCGCACCAGCTCTTCGGCGACGGTTTGCGTCTGCGCCCGTGAGGTCAGCAGGTATATCGCATCGCGCACTTCGGTGACTTCGGAAAACATCACCGTCGCCCCCGCGCGCAACAGCAAGTCCGAGGCATAACCCAGCGCCGGGTTGGCGGTGATGCCGGAGAACGCGTCGCTGCCGCCGCACTGCATACCGAGAATCAGCTCGGAGGCCGGCACGGTTTCGCGGCGGCGCTGGTCGAGTTTCTTCAAACGCACTTCGGCCAGTTCCATGATCTGCTCGATCATTTCGGTGAAGCCGTGACTGGAATCCTGCAAGCGGTACAACCACGGATCGCTGAGATCCACCGAGGCATCGTCCTCGTGCATCACCTGCCCGGCCTGCAATTTCTCGCAGCCCAGACCGATCACCAGCGCCTCGCCACCCAGGTTCGGGTTGCGCGCCAGATTGCGCACGGTACGAATCGGGATATAGGCGTCGGTGGCGGTAATCGCCACACCGCAGCCATAACTGTGGGTCAGTGCCACCACGTCATCGACGTGCGGGTACTTCGGCAACAACTCTTCCTTGATGCGCTTGACCGCATGATCGAGCACGCCGGTGACGCACTGCACGGTGGTGGTGATGCCGAGAATGTTGCGCGTGCCGACGGTGCCGTCGGCGTTGCGATAACCCTCGAACGTGAAGCCTTCCAGCGGTGCCTGCGCATCCGGCACATCGGTGGACAGCGGCAAGCTGTCCAGCGGCGGCGCGGTCGGCATGCGCAGTTGATCTTCCTTGACCCAACTGCCACGACGGATCGGCTGCAAGGCATAGCCAATGATCTGCCCATAACGAATCACCGGGCCGCCTTCGGGAATATCCTCCAGGGTGACCTTGTGGCTCTGCGGTACGAAATCCAGGGTGACCAGGCCGTCGGCGAACTCGGTACCGGCCGGTACGCCCTGATCGTTGACCACCACTACAACGTTGTCCCGCTCGTGCAGGCGGATGTAGCGCGGCGAGTCGGAATGTTCAATCAACTGCATGACGCCGCTCCTCAGGAATGCGCTTGAGACAAATTGCCGGTGGCTTCATTGCCGCCCTTGGCTGGCGGCTCTTTCAACACCACACGCTTGATCGGGCCGACAATCACCAGATAGCTGAACACCGCGACCAGTGCGTTGGCGCCGACAAACACCAGCGCCCACTTGAACGAGCCGGTGGAGCTGATGATGTAGCCGATCACGATCGGCGTGGTGATCGAAGCGATGTTGCCGAAGGTGTTGAACAGGCCACCGCTCAGACCGGCGATCTGTTTCGGCGAAGTGTCGGAGACCACCGCCCAGCCCAGTGCGCCAACGCCTTTGCCGAAGAATGCAAGGGCCATGAAGCCCACGACCATCCATTCCACTTCAACATAGTTGCACGCGACGATGCTGCTCGACACCAGCAGGCCGGCGATGATCGGCGCCTTGCGAGCGAAAGTCAGCGAATGGCCCTTGCGCAGCAGGTAGTCGGAAATCACCCCGCCGAGCACGCCGCCGATAAAGCCGCAGATCGCCGGCAACGAAGCGATGAAACCGGCCTTGAGAATGGTCATGCCACGCTCTTGCACCAGATACACCGGGAACCAGGTCAGGAAGAAATAGGTGATGCCGTTGATGCAGTACTGGCCCAGATACACGCCCAGCATCATGCGGTTGGTCAGCAGCTGACGGATGTAATCCCACTTCGGACCGTCGGACTTCTTGCCCTTCTGATCCATGTCGACCATGCCGCCGTTGTCAGCGATGTGCTTGAACTCGGCCTCGTTGACCCGTGGGTGTTCGCGCGGGCTGTAGATGACTTTCAGCCACACCAGCGAGAACACGATACCGAGGATACCCATGACGATGAACACGTGCTCCCAGCCGAAGCTGTAGACGATCCAGCCCATCAACGGCGCGAACAGCACGGTGGCAAAGTATTGCGCCGAGTTGAAGATCGCCGAAGCGGTGCCGCGTTCAGCGGTCGGGAACCACGCCGCCACGATGCGCGCGTTGCCGGGGAACGATGGCGCTTCGGCCAGGCCCACCAGGAAACGCAGCATGAACAGCGCAACCACTGCCGTGGACATGCCGAATTCACCGACGAAGCCTTGCAGCACGGTGAACAGCGACCAGGTGAAAATGCTCAGGGCATAGACTTTTTTCGAGCCGAAGCGATCGAGCAGCCAGCCACCGGGAATTTGCCCGGCGACGTAGGCCCAACCGAATGCGGAGAAGATGTAGCCGAGGGTGACGGCGTCAATGCCAAGGTCCTTTTGCAGGCTGGAGCCGGCAATGGCGATCGTGGCACGGTCGGCGTAATTGATCGTGGTCACCAGAAACAGCATGAGCAGGATCAAATAGCGGACGTGAGTCGGCTTGGAGGATTGCATGCAGATGTACTCCCACTGATTATTTTTATGCGGGTAAAACATTCTTTGGTCTTTGTGGGAGCTGGCTTGCCAGCGATGGCATCAGCGCGGCGTGCCTGCAGCACCGCGTTGCCTGAATCGCTGGCAAGCCAGCTCCCACAGGTATTGCGTGTATCAGGAACCGATGTAGGCAGTCTTCACGACCGTGTAGAACTCTTGTGCATAGCGGCCCTGCTCACGGGAGCCGTAGGACGAGCCTTTACGCCCGCCGAACGGTACGTGGTAATCCACACCGGCGGTCGGCAGGTTGACCATCACCATCCCGGCCTGGGAGTGGCGCTTGAAGTGGTTGGCGTACTTCAGCGAGGTGGTGGCGATGCCGGCCGACAAGCCGAATTCGGTGTCGTTGGCCATTGCCAGCGCAGCTTCGTAATCGGCCACGCGAACGATGTTGGCCACTGGGCCGAAGATCTCTTCGCGGCTGATACGCATCGACGCTTCACTGTCGGCGAACAGGGTTGGCGCGAGGAAGTAGCCCTCGGTGTCGCAAGTCACCACACCACCGCCGCTGACCAGACGTGCACCTTCGGACTGGCCGATGTCGATGTACTTCATGTCCTGTTCAAGCTGCGCCTGGGAAACCACCGGACCTATGTCGGTGCCGGCTTCCAGCGCGTGGCCGACCTTGATCGACTTCATGCGCTCGGCCATCGCTTCAACGAACTTGTCGTGAATGCCGGCGGTAACGATCAGACGGCTCGACGCAGTGCAGCGCTGGCCGGTGGAGTAGAACGCGCTCTGCACCGACAGCTCGACCGCTTGCTTGAGGTCGGCGTCGTCGAGAATGATCTGCGGGTTCTTGCCGCCCATTTCCAGCTGCACCTTGGCCTGGCGCGAAACGCAGTTGACCGCGATCTGACGACCCACGCCCACCGAACCGGTGAAGCTGATGCCGTCGACTTTCGGGCTGTTGACCAACGCCTCGCCAACCACGCGACCGCTGCCCATTACCAGGTTGAACACACCGGCCGGGAAGCCCGCGCGGGAAATGATTTCGGCCAGCGCCCAGGCGCAGCCCGGCACCAGATCGGCAGGCTTGAGTACGACGCAGTTGCCATAGGCCAGGGCCGGAGCAATTTTCCACGCCGGGATGGCAATCGGGAAGTTCCACGGGGTGATCAGACCGACCACGCCCAGCGCTTCGCGGGTGACTTCGACGTTGACGCCCGGGCGAACCGACGGCACGTAGTCACCGGACAGGCGCAGGCATTCACCGGCGAAGAACTTGAAAATATTGCCGGCGCGGGTCACTTCACCGATCGCTTCCGGCAGGGTCTTGCCCTCTTCACGGGCCAACAGCGTGCCGAGCTCTTCGCGACGGGCGAGGATCTCGCTCCCGACTTTATCCAGCGAATCGTGACGGGCCTGAATGCCCGACGTGGAGTACGCCGGGAACGCAGCGCGAGCAGCGTCGATGGCGGCGTTGACCTGGGTCAGGTCAGCCTTGGCGTAATCGCCGATGGTGTCGCTGAGTTCGGACGGGTTGATGTTGGCCGAGTAATCGGCACCGGCGACCCATTCGCCATTGATGTAGTTGTCGTAGCGTTTTGCAGTTGTCACAGGGCAGCCCTCAACTCTAAAAGCCTTCACGCAAAAAGCCGCTGATTGCTCAGCGGCCTCGCTTTTCTCGTTTATTGCGCGCCTTGCTTGTCGATCAGCGCGGCGAGCATTTCGTACTCTTCGCCGGTCAGGTCGGTCAGCGGCGCACGCACCGGACCTGCGTCATAGCCGGCGATTTTTGCACCTGCCTTGACGATGCTCACGGCGTAACCGGCCTTGCGGTTGCGGATGTCCAGGTACGGCAGGAAGAAGTCGTCGATGATCTTGCCGACGGTGGCGTGATCTTCGCGAGCGATCGCGTGGTAGAAGTCCATCGCGGTTTTCGGGATGAAGTTGAACACCGCCGAGGAGTACACCGGCACGCCCAACGCCTTGTAGGCAGCGGCGTAGACTTCGGCGGTCGGCAAACCACCCAGGTAGCTGAAGCGATCACCGAGGCGGCGACGGATCGACACCATCAACTCGATATCGCCCAGGCCATCCTTGTAGCCGATCAGGTTCGGGCAGCGCTCGGCCAGACGTTCCAGCAGCGGCGCGTTGAGGCGGCAAACGTTGCGGTTGTAGACGACCACGCCGATCTTCACCGATTTGCACACGGCTTCAACGTGGGCGGCAACACCGTCCTGGCTCGCTTCGGTCAGGTAGTGCGGCAGCAGCAACAGGCCTTTGGCGCCCAGACGCTCGGCTTCCTGAGCGTATTCGATGGCCTGGCGGGTCGAACCACCGACGCCGGCGAGGATCGGCACGCTGGTTGCACAGGTGTCGACGGCAGTCTTGATGATTTCCGAGTATTCGCTGGCGGCCAGGGAGAAGAACTCACCGGTGCCGCCGGCGGCGAACAGAGCCGAAGCGCCATACGGAGCCAGCCATTCCAGGCGTTTGATGTAGCCCGCGCGATTGAAATCGCCTTGCGCGTTGAAATCGGTCACCGGGAAAGACAGCAGGCCGGCAGAGAGGATGGACTTCAGTTCTTGTGGATTCATTATTCGAACACCCTGGTAGCAACGTTTTATTGTGAGTGGACCGTTCAGCCTTCGCCGAAGTTGTAGGTCATCGTACAACTTAAAAAATAACCGTCAACTGCATTTCATCGTTGGCAGGGCTTTTTTGTCCGACAAAATCACTACCTATGCTTCTGGAAATCGCTGGAAGGCCCGTCCTTGAAGCATTTGCTCGCGGAAATATCTGGTCTGGATTCGTTTAATTCTGAGAGGACCAGCGGCTCGTAAAGTACGTCGACTGCCACGAAGGATCGTGGCGGACCACTCAAAGGAAGCCGCTATGTCGATGCATTTTGCCGCCCCCACCCTCACCCACATCGCCCCTGCGCAAGACGACTGCGTGACACTTCAGCTCTCGCAACTGCCGGAGATCCTCACCGTGCAGGTCCCGGATTCCAGCGATTTCGCAGCAAACTGGAGCGTCTACGCGATCCTCGGCAGCGATGCCGAGGAACCCGAATGGGAAGGTGATGAGGTGGACACTGGCGCCTGGGACGACGCCGAGGATGAAATGGAGAAGCTGTTCGACATCGAGGTGCAACTGCCGAAAGAGGCGCTGCAACCGTACCTGAACCGCGAGGTGGAGCTGAGGTACAAATTTCGGGATGAGTCGAGTATGGAACCGTATTCGCAGGCGTTGAGGTTGCGGGTTGAGGCGTGAGGGATTGGGTGTTTGAGGAATGACCGTTGGTCGGGACTGGTATTTCTTACAGGTGCGGCAGCAGGTCTAGCGATCCTTAAATGGATACGCGAGACAAGCTCCCGCATTTCGCCAAATCAGACTTAACAAAAGGATTTTGACAATGACTAACGCAACGCTCCCCCCTTTGCCGGCTCCAGCACTGACAGAAGCAGCAAACGGCATTATCTCTGTCAGCACAATTAAAGACCCGACCGACGCTGTGGTACCTGCTTATGAAGGAGCCACGCTAGGGGACCAAGTGAAACTGATGCTTGTCATCGGCAACAAGCAATGGGATTACTCGAAAGTCCTGACTTCCGCTGATGTCGGCAAGAAGATTACTTTCGGAATTGAGAGGGATCATTTTTCGAAGGGTCTCGCTGCGGCAGCAGATGCCCGGTTGTGGTACAGCATCTCGCGAGACGGTCAAATCCCTGGCATGTCTTCAGAGCTCAAGGTTGCCATAGTGCGTTAAGCACTACCCCTGCGCCTGCGCCTCTTCATGGGCCTGGCGCAGTCTCTCACGGCTGTTGGTCAGGTGCAGGCGCATCGCCGCACGCGCAGCATCGGAATCCTGACGGGCAATTGCGTCGTAGATTTCCTCGTGCTCGCGGCTCAGGCGACCCATGTAGTGCTGCTGATCATCATGGGCCAAACGCGCCGAGTTCAGCCGGGTACGCGGAATGATGCTGGTGCCCAGGTGCGTCATGATGTCGGTGAAGTAGCGGTTGCCGGTGGACAGGGCGATTTCCAGGTGGAAAGCGAAGTCCGACGACACCGCATCGCTGGCATGCGAGGCGCTTTCGTTCAAGGCGTCGAGGGCGGCGCGCATGGTTGCCAGTTGCTCGGGGCTGCGGCGCTGCGCGGCGAGGCCGGCGGATTCGACTTCGAGGCTGATGCGCAATTCGAGAATCGCCAGCACGTCACGCAGGGTGACCACGGTGGCCGGATCGATACGGAAACCGCTCGGGCTTGGCGTGTCGAGAACAAAGGTGCCAATGCCGTGGCGGGTTTCCACCTGACCGGCGGCCTGCAGACGGGAAATCGCCTCGCGGACCACGGTGCGGCTGACACCATGGGCTTCCATGATCGCCGACTCGGTGGGCAATTTGTCGCCACGCTTGAGCAGGCCATCACGGATCTGCTCGCTCAACACCGTCACCAATTCCTGGGCGAGGCTGCGGCGCTTGCGGGGGAGGCGCGGGGTGTCGATCAGCTTTTCCATGGTCTGCATCTTGTCTCGAAAGTTCGGCTTGGCGCCATCATAGCTCAAGCGAGTTGTACGATCACTTTCCGTTCCACACAAATCCTGTGGGAGCTGGCTTGCCAGCGATGAGGCCATATCAGGCGACATAGATGTCGCCTGTTGCGCCGCCATCGCTGGCAAGCCAGCTCCCACAGAGGTATTGCACTATTCAGGCAGTTACGGGTTGCTCCACCAAATGCCCGCTGTCGATCCGCACATGCCGTGGATGGAATCGTTTCAAACTGCTTCGGTGACCGACGCTGACGATGCTCAGACCCGGAATCTCATCGATCAACGCCTGATACAACGTCGCCTCGTCCTCTTCATCCATCGCCGATGTAGCCTCGTCCATGTACAGCCATTGCGGTGCGTAGAGAAGCGCGCGGGCGAAGGCCAGGCGTTGTTGCTCGCCCGGTGAAAGCATGCGCTGCCAGTGATTGGCTTCATCCAGCCGCCCAACCAAGTGCGGCAGACGACAGGTTTCCAGCACCTGTGCATAACGCTCCAGCGCGTAGGTATCGCCCGGCTGTGGATAACTCAACGCTTCACGCAATGTGCCGATCGGCAGATAAGGCTTCTGCGGCAGGAACAGATAACGCGCCGCCGGTAAACGAATATTGCCGTGCCCCGCCGGCCACAAATGCCCCATCGCCCGCAGCAATGTGGACTTGCCGCTGCCGGAACGGCCGCTGAGCATCACGCGCTCACCCGGTTCAACGGTCATGTCAGCGTCGGTCAGCAGGTGACGACCATCAGCCAGATCCAGGCCGAGGTTGTGCACCTGCAAGTCGCTGCCCTGATTCTGCACGTCGATGGCCGGGGTGCGTTGTTCGTTGTCGCTCATGGCCTGACGGAAACTCAGCAGACGATCACAGGTGGCGCGCCAAGCGGCCAAGTCCGAATACGCAGTGATGAACCAGCTGAAATTCTCCTGCACGTTGCCGAACGCCGAGTTGATTTGCATCAGCTCGCCCAGTTCGATCTTGCCGGACAGATAGCGTGGTGCGGCGACGACAAACGGGAAAATGATTGCGATCTGACCGTAGCCGGAGGTGAAGAACGTCAGGCGCTTGGACACGCGCATGATGTCCCAGAAATTGTGCCAGACCAGCCCGAAGCGGTTGCTCAGGCGGCGGTTCTCATTCGGTTCGCCGTTGTACAAGGCGATGCTTTCCGCGTTCTCACGCACGCGCACCATGGAAAAACGCAGGTCTGCTTCGAAGCGTTGTTGCTTGTTGTTCAGACCGATCAGACGGCGACCGATCAAATGCGTCAGCCAACTGCCCACCGCTGCATACAACAGCGCACACCAGAACATGTAGCCGGGAATCTCGATGCCGAACACTTCGATACTGCCCGACACTCCCCACAAAATGATCGAGAACGACACCAGACTGACAATCGTGCGCAGCAGCCCGAGGCCCAGGCTCAGGGTGTTGGCGGTGTAAGTGTTGAGGTCTTCGGAAATCCGCTGGTCGGGGTTATCGGTATAACCGCCCTGCTCCAGCTGATAGTAATTCTTGTGGTCGAGCCAGCGCTTGAAGTGCTTTTCGGTCAGCCAAGCCCGCCAGCGAATCGTCAGCATCTGCGTCAGATACAACCGATACACCGCGCCGAGAATCGCCACCGTCGCGATGCCGCAGAAATACAGGATCAACTGCCAGAACGCGGCTTCATCCTTTCTCTGCAAAGCGTTGTAGAAATCCTTGTACCAACTGTTGATCCACACCGAGATCGCCACGCTGAACAGCGTCAGCGCAATTACGGCAATCAGCAACGTCCAGGCCTTGCCCTTCTCTTCGCTGCGCCAGTAAGGCGTGGTCATCGCCCAGACTTTGCGAAAAAACTGCCCGCGCACAGCATCGTTGACCGCGGAATATTCAGCGTTCTGATTCATGGATAAGGCTCGATAGTAAAAAGAACGGACACGCGCCGATCATAGATGATCGGCGCGTTTTATCGCGAGGGCTGGCGATAGTCGTTCAGCGCAGGTTCAGCGACGAACCGGACGCTTCTGCAATTTGCGCTGCAGGGTGCGGCGGTGCATGCCCAGCGCGCGGGCCGTGGCGGAAATGTTGCCTTCGTGCTCGGTGAGCACGCGCTGGATGTGCTCCCATTGCAGGCGATCGACCGACATCGGGTTTTCCGGCACCAGACTGTCGAGGTCGGCATGCTCGGACAGCAGCGCGGCCAGAACGTCGTCGGCATCGGCGGGTTTGCACAGGTAGTTGCAGGCGCCACGCTTGATCGCCTCGACTGCCGTGGCAATGCTCGAATAACCGGTGAGGATCACCACGCGCATTTCCGGATCGAGTTCCAGCAGCTTGGGCAGCAGGACCAGACCGGAGTCGCCGTCCATTTTCAGGTCCAGCGCGGCGTAATCAGGCAGATCGGCCTGGGCGATGGTCAGGCCTTCTTCCGCAGAACCGGCAGTGCTGACGCGAAAGCCGCGGCGGGCCATGGCGCGGGCCATGACGCGGGTGAAGGTCGCGTCGTCGTCGACCAGCAGCAGATGCGGCAGTTCTTCGCCTTCGACTTGGATTTCGTCACTCATGTTGGTCTCCTCGGGCGCCGTGGGGCAGGCGCAGCTCGGTGAGCGTGCCGCCTTCCTCATGACTATAGAGTTTCACTGAGCCACCGGCGCGTGTCACGCTGGCCTTGCTCAAAAACAGGCCCAGGCCGAAACCTTTGCCCTTGGTGGTAAAAAACGGTTTGCCGATCTGCTCGGCGATGGCCAGCGGCACACCGGCGCCGTGGTCGCGAATGCTGA
This sequence comes from Pseudomonas sp. GXM4, assembly GCF_008923895.1. Taxonomy (NCBI): domain Bacteria; kingdom Pseudomonadati; phylum Pseudomonadota; class Gammaproteobacteria; order Pseudomonadales; family Pseudomonadaceae; genus Pseudomonas; species Pseudomonas sp. GXM4. The sequence goes on along the minus strand of NZ_WBRZ01000108.1, from coordinate 3,549 downwards.
TGGTCAAAGTCTCTGCGTCCCAGTCCAGCGTCACCTGGAGATTTTCCGGGCAGGCGTCAGCGGCGTTATTGAGCAGATTCAGCAAAGCCTGGGTCAGATCCGGCGGCGGCGCCATGCGCGGCACCGCCCCCTGGCCGAGACGCTGGAAGCGGTAACTGGCTTCCGGGCGCATCAGGTGCCAGCGGTTCAACGCCTCGTCGAGCCAGTCGGTAACGTCCTGCATCTCCACCGCCAGACGCCGATTGGCCTCAGCGGCGCGGACCAGTTGCTGCAAGGTTTCCTTGCACAGCTTGACCTGATCCTGCAGCACCTTCAGATCGTCCTGCAGCAACGCATCGGGGTGATCCTGCTGCATTTCCTTGAGCAGCACGCTCATGGTCGCCAGCGGTGTGCCCAATTCATGCGCCGCACCGGCGGCCTGGGTCGCAACGGCGAGCAGCTGCTGATCGCGCAGGCCTTCTTCGCGGCGAATCGCGCGCAATTCTTCCTGCCGGCGCAGCTCTTCAGCCATACGCGCGGCGAAGAACGTGATGACCGCAGCAGCCAGGGCAAAGCTCAGCCACATGCCGTAGATCTGCAGATTCTCACGGGCGACCGGCAGGGTTTCCAGCGGATAGAAACGCGTCAGCATCAGCGTGTACAGCGCCAGCGCGATACCGGACAGAATCACCGAATAACGCCACGGCAAGGTCACCGCCGCGATGGTCAACGGCACCAGATAATAGGAAACGAACGGGTTGGTCGAACCGCCGGAGAAATACAGCAGCGCACTGTGAATCACCAGATCGCAAGCCAGTTGCAGCGCGTATTCAAGCTCGGTCACCGGCCACGACGTGCGCAGGCGCACGGCGGTGAACACGCAGAGCAGAATCGAACAGCCCAGGGTCATCGCCAATTGCACCCACGGCAATGGCAACAATTGCAGCCAGTAGGCCAGGCCCACGGACCCGGCCTGTGCAGCGAGCACCAGGGTGCGAATGAAAGTCAGCCGCCAGAGGTTCTGGCGAGTGGCGGAAGTCAGTTGTACGGGGGCGAGCATGAGCTCTCCTGATGAGCGCTCCAGGCGGATCGCACGGAGTATAACCAAGGCGCGGGGTTCAGAGGCGAAAGTGCGGCAAACGACCACATGGCGACGATGGAGAATTCATCTGAGTTGAAGAAGATGCCGAGGGCTATTGGCGATCAATTGTGGCGAGGGGATTTATCCCCGCGGCTGGCGGAGCCGCCCCCAAATCATGCGACCTCATTTAACCAGACATACCGCATCAGCCGGATTTGCAACTGCTGCGCAGCCGAACGGGGATAAATCCCCTCGCCACAGAAGCACTCCCCACTGCGCGCAGGCATCTGTATAGAAGTTGTAACTGGGCGAACCGGATCATAGAAGTTAGAGTCTGATGGTTCACGCAGGCCGCGACCCATCACCTGCGCCTCATTCAAGGAGCCTTCATGCACACATTTCGCCGCAGCGCCGCCCTCCTCGCCCTGACCGTCGGCAGCGTCGCCAGCCTCCCGGCGCTGGCCGCCGATGAGCTGCACTACAACCAGATTTCCCTGCGCGCCGAAGTCAGCCAGGAAGTGGCCCGCGACCAGATGATCGTGACGCTCTATACCGAAGAGCAGAACACCGACCCGGCCAAACTCGCCGCCGCCATCAGCACCACCATGAACAAGGCCACCGCCCAGGCCAAACAAGTCAAAGACATCACCCTGCGCACGGGCAGCCGCAACAGCTATCCGATCTACGACACCAAAGGCCAGAAGATCACCGGCTGGCGCGAACGCGCCGAACTGCGCCTGGAAAGCACCGACTTCGCCGCCCTGTCCAAACTCACCGGCGAGTTGCTGACCGACCTGAAAATGGGCGGCATGGACTTCGCCATCGCCGACCCGACCCGCAAGGCCAGCGAAGACCAGTTGCTCAAAGAAGCCGTCACTGCCTTCAAGACCCGCGCCCAACTGGCCACCGACGCCCTGGGCGGCAAGGGTTATAAAATCGTCAACCTGAACCTCAACAGCAACGGTTACCCACAACCGTACCTGCGCGCGCCGATGATGATGAAAGCCGCAGCCATGGATTCCGCGCCAGTCACGCCGGAAGTCGAAGCAGGCACCAGTCAGGTCAGCATGACCGCTGATGGCTCGATTGAAGTGCTGATGCAGTGATTTGAGCTTGGCTGAATGAAAGACCGGCAATCAGTAAATGGTTGCCGGTTTTTTTGTGCTTGGGTTTTGTAGTGAATGATCCACCGCTATCGCTGGCAAGCCAGCTCCCACAGGTTTTGTAGTGTTTTGAAAATCGCATATAACCCTGTGGGAGCGGGCTTGCCCGCGAAAAACGATAACGCGGTGGCCCTGACTGATTACGTACGCGGATCAACCCGATCCAGCGCCCGATTCACCGCCAGCTCCGCCAGCATGATGATCTGCTGAATCGCCAGCGCCGTATTGCGCTGCGGCCTACCAAGCTGATCGGCGAAATCGCTGGCCAGCGTATTGGCTGAAGCAAGGGACTCACAGGCGTGAGCCAGCAGGCTTTCGGTGTCGATGTCGGGCTGGACCAGAAACATCGTGCCGGGCGGATGGGGTTTGCCGGGTGGCGGGCAGAGATAGAAATCGAGGGCACGCTTGATGGCTTCGCGGTTCTTCGCGAGATCGTCGGCACGCAGCGCGGCTTCGAGGGGGGTTGAGGTTTCTTCGGGTGGGTCGGGGACTGGTTTGCTCATGCGCTTCACCTATGAGGTTGAGCCATCTCGATGCCGTTTCTCACACGGCGAAGAGGTGGCAGCTTTGTGCGGGGTGAGAAAACCGGTCATAGGCACCCGGCCGGACATAAGCCCGCCCGCACAGAGCCGCCATAACGCACTTGCAGGCAGCAAACTTGCTGGCGGCAATTATGCGGATCTGGGCACTGAATGACTATGAATGTCGGGTTCTCACACCCGATCGCTGAACAACCAGCGACGACCCAAGCCTAGAGAGCGGACGTCCGACGGACAACCTGAAAACCTTGTGGGAAGGTTCGGGTTATTTGGCATCGGAATTAAACAAACTCAAGTCCTCGGGGGCCTGGACGTGCCGCATCGCGAGCAGGCTCACTCCTACAATTGGATCGAGCACAACCTCAAGAAACAGGTCGGCTGTCAGGCCGCCTTCGCGAGCAGGCTCGCTCCCACAGAAAAGCAAAAGCAAAAGATCGCAGCCTTCGGCAGCTCCTACACAATGAGCGCAAGCTCGAGTACCGCTTTTGATCTTGATCCACCGGCGACGTCGGAAGGCTGAGTGGAGGGATTGATCCGGGTGTGGGAGCGCAGCGACCGTCTGGCGCAGCCAGACACAGCGGAAGGAGGTGCAGCGAAGCAAACCGGAGCCGCTGCGCCCGGATCAGTCCCGGAGCGAAGGAACCCGAGCCTGCGAGGGCCGAACGTAGGAGCAAGCCTTTTGGGTTACCTTTTTGGCGTTTGAAAAAGGTGACCCGCCGTAAGGGCGGAACCGTAATCCGCAACACCCGCAGTAACGGATATACACCCAAAACCCCAAGAGCCTGGT
>NZ_WBRZ01000107.1:0-17102 GCF_008923895.1 Pseudomonas sp. GXM4 | reverse complement strand
ATTGGTGTACACCATCGAACCTGTGGGAGCTGGCTTGCCAGCGATGAGGGCCGTCCAGTCAACGACTATCTGACAGATCCGCGCAACTCCCCCACCAAAACCTGCAACTTAGCCGGCTCGGTCCCTTCGGTAATTGCCGGCCCCGCCACCAGCGTCACCCGCGACCACAAGCGGTTGAACAAGCCCTTGCTCGGATCGCGACTGAAGAAACTCCCCCACAATCCTTGCAACGCCAGCGGAATCACCGGCACCGGCGTCTCCTCCAGAATGCGCGTCACGCCGCCGCGAAACTCGTTGATCTCGCCATCGGCGGTCAATTTGCCTTCCGGGAAAATGCACACCAGCTCACCGTCCTTCAGATATTGGGCAATGCGCGTGAAGGCTTTTTCGTAGATCTGGATATCTTCCTGGCGTCCGGCAATCGGAATAGCGCCCGCCGTGCGGAAGATAAAGTTCAGCACCGGCAAGTTGTAGATCTTGTAGTACATGACAAAGCGAATCGGCCTACGCACGGCACCGCCGATGAGCAAGGCGTCAACGAACGACACGTGGTTGCACACCAACAGCGCCGCGCCCTCGTCCGGGATCGCTTCAAGGTTGCGGTGCTCGACGCGGTACATGGAATGGCTGAGCAGCCAGATCATGAAGCGCATGCTGAATTCCGGAACGATCTTGAAGATGTAGGCGTTGACGCCGATGTTCAGCAGCGACACCACCAGGAACAGTTGCGGGATCGACAGTTTGGCGACGCTCAACAACACGATCGAAACAATCGCCGACACCACCATAAACAGCGCGTTGAGAATGTTGTTGGCGGCAATCACCCGCGCCCGTTCGTTTTCAGCCGTGCGCGACTGGATCAGCGCGTACAGCGGCACAATATAGAAACCACCGAAAATGCCCAGGCCAAGGATGTCGATCAACACCGCCCAGGTGTGAACGAAGCCGAGCACCGCAATCCAGCTATGGCCGGTGACGCTGTCCGGGATCCCACCGGAATGCCACCACAGCAACAGGCCGAACACGGTCAGGCCAAACGAGCCAAAGGGCACCAGCCCGATCTCGACTTTGCGCCCGGAGAGCTTTTCGCAGAGCATCGAACCCAGCGCGATGCCCACCGAAAACACCGTCAAAATCAACGTGACCACGGTTTCGTCACCGTGCATCCATTCCTTGGCGTAGGCCGGGATCTGCGTCAGGTAAATCGCCCCGACAAACCAGAACCACGAGTTACCGACAATCGAGCGCGACACCGCAGGCGTCTGGCCCAGACCGAGTTTCAACGTCGCCCAGGACTGACTGAAGATATTCCAGTTCAGGCGCATTTCCGGCGACGAGGCCGCCGCGCGCGGAATGCTGCGGCTGGCCAGATAACCCAGCACGGCAATGCCGACGATCGCTGCGGAGACTACCGGCGCGTAGTGCTCGGACGACATCATGATCCCGGCGCCGATGGTGCCGGCGAGAATCGCCAGAAACGTGCCCATTTCCACCAGACCGTTGCCGCCGACCAATTCATCGTCGCGCAAGGCCTGCGGCAGGATCGAATACTTCACCGGGCCGAACAACGCCGAGTGCGTGCCCATGGCGAACAGTGCCACCAGCATCAGCGACAGATGATCGAAGAGGAAGCCGATCGATCCTACGGCCATGATGGCGATTTCCGCGAGCTTGATCAGACGGATCAGCGCGTCCTTGGCGAATTTTTCCCCAAATTGCCCGGCCAGCGCCGAGAACAGGAAAAACGGCAGGATAAACAGCAGCGCGCAGAGGTTGACCCAGATCGAGCGATCGCCCTCGATGGTCAGCCGATAGAGGATGGCGAGGATCAACGACTGCTTGAACACGTTGTCGTTGAACGCGCCGAGCGACTGGGTAATAAAGAAGGGCAAAAAGCGCCGGGTGCGCAACAGGTTGAACTGTGAGGGGTGACTCATCTTCCGTGTTTCCTGATGTTAGGTAGTGAGGCCTGGGTGCTTGTTATTGGATTCCCGCACCACGATCCAGGCCACACCTTACCTAAACTTTTCGGATTATTTCTTCAAACCTGCGATACACGGCGAGACAAACAGCTCGCCTCGCCACGCGCCCTGCACGGTGCGCTTGCCGACGATCAGCCACATTGCCGCCAACAAAATCACCAGCGCCGTACCGAATACACTGAAAAATGTCAGGTTGAGGATACTTGCCAGTTTCAGCGTCGCCAGCGAATACACGCCCAATGGGAAGGTGAAGCCCCACCAGCCGAGGTTGAACGGAATGCCGTCACGCAGATAACGCACGGTGATCAGCAGCGCCATCAACATCCACCACAGACCAAAACCCCACAGCGTGATCCCAGCGACCAGACCCAGGCCCGCAGCGATCTCACCGACACCGGGCAGACCATTCGCGGCAAAAATCGCTGGCGCCTCACCGCCCAACAGCAACATGCCCAGCGCACCGGTGCCGATCGGCCCCAGCGCCAGCCAGCTCGACGCGGCCATGTTTTCGTGGGGCAGTTTGTGCAAGGCCATGCGCAGCAACAGAATGGTGAGAATGCTGAACGCCACCGGCAGGGAGAATGCCCAAAGCACATAGCTGGTAGTCAGTACGATCAGTTGCCCATGGGCGTCGGTCAGATGCGGGGCGAGCAAGCCGCCGCTGGCCGCTGCCACTTCCGCCGCCACTACCGGCAGCAACCAGACCGCGGTCATCTGATCGATGCTGTGTTCCTGGCGGGTAAACATCATGTACGGAATCAGCACACCGCAGGCCAGCGACATCGCCACATCGATCCACCACAACACTTCAACAAGTTGAATAACACCGTCGCCCCAGCGCGGCAGGCCGAACAACAGAAAGCCGTTAATGATCGTCGCCAGGCCCATGGGAATGGTGCCGAAGAACATCGACACGGTGGAATGACCGAAAATCCGCCGCGCCTCGTCAAAGAACAAAATCCAGCGCGCGGCGTAGGCAGCGGTAAACAGGCTGAACAAGAGAATGTTGAACAGCCACAGCCCCTCGGCCACGGCGCGCAATCCGGGAATGGCCAGCGGCAACTGGGCAAGCGCCAATGCCAGCACACCGGTGCCCATGGTCGCGGCGAACCAGTTCGGCGTGAACTGGCGGATCACTTCACGCGGATGCTGAAGCTGGCTGAAAGGTTTGTAGCCGGGGGTGACACTGTTAGGGCAAATCATCATGAACTCCTGTCCTCTGGCGAGGTTGAGTTCATGGTAGATCCGAATCGAATATCGATATAACGGGTAATATCTCTAACTGTTATCTGTTTTGCAGATAAGTATCTACACGCGCTTAAGGAGCGCTGCAAACTCTGCCTGTCTGCGGACGCAGACTGAGCAGCAGCGCAGCCACGGCCAGCACGATCAATACAACGCCGTAACCATCAGTGGTCGCCAGCAACCCGAAACTGCGAGCCAGTTGCCCGGCCAGCAACGCCGGCAAACAGAACGCCAGATAACTGAGCACGTAATACGCCGACATCAACCCGGCTCGCTCGTGTGGCGAGGCCAGCGACACCAGACTGCGCACCGTACCGAGGAAACCGGAACCGAAGCCGCAACCGGCGACCAGGGTGCCAAAGAAAAACAGCGACAGACTGGCGCCATGCACGCCGAGCAAAATCAGAATCAGCCCGACCGGCAGCAGGCTCGCGCCCAGCCGCAGCGCCTGAGCGGCCGGGCGATTGCGCATCGTAAAAATCATCAACGCACCGGTCACGGTGAGCGCCGCGACCGTAGCGCCACCAATCAGATTGGAGGTAGAGCCAGTGGCGGTGCGCACCAATGACGGTGCCAGCGAGGCATAAAAACCACCGAGCGCCCAGGTTGCGGTGTTCAGCGGCAGCACTCGCCACAAAGTTGAACGCGCTTGCACCGGCACGTGCAGGGTCGGTCGCAACGACGCCAGCGCCCCACCTTGCCGCGAGACACTTTCCGGCAGGCGCCAGACATACATGCCTTGCAACACAAACAGTGCCAACAGTAACCAGTAAGTCAGCTGTAACGGCGCCGGCGCGAATTCCGCCAGCAAGCCACAACCCAAACCGCCCAGAGCCATCCCGAGTAACGGCGCGACACTGTTGATCAGCGGCCCCTGCTGCCGGTCGGTGTCGAGCAGCGTTGCGCTCAATACGGCAGTGGCCATGCCGGTGGCGAAACCTTGCAGCACCCGCGCGCCGATCAACCACGACACCCTGTCGGCATAAATGAACAGCAACATGGCCAGCGCATTGAGCAGCACGGCACTGAAGATCACCGGTTTGCGTCCGAGATGGTCGGAAAGCGAGCCCACCGTCAGCAACGCTGCCAACAGACTCAAGGCGTATACGGCAAAAATCAGCGTGAGCATCGCTGCCGAGAAATGCAGTTGATCCTGATACAAGTGATACAACGGCGTCGGGGCGGTGGAAGCGGCGAGAAAACTGAGTAAGGTGATCGCCAGAAACCACAAGCTGGACCGGTGGGAAGCGAAATTATTCAAGGGGCTGGTCATGGGCATACTCCGCAAAAGCTAATTTTTTGCTTTTGCGCAGTGTGCTACCGCCCAGCGCTTAAAGCAAATTCTTTGTGTTAAGGTCTGCCGCATGGCTATTAAAGAAGGTTTACGTCCCGGTGGCCGCAGTGCCCGGGTGCAGGAGTCGATTCATTCGGCGGTCAATGCGCTGCTGCGAGAGCAGGAACGTTCTACCCTGACCGTCCCGCAAATCGCCGCCCGCGCGGGGGTTACGCCGTCGACGATCTACCGCCGCTGGGGTGATCTGGCAGCATTGCTGGCGGACGTCGCCCTCGCCCGCATGCGCCCGGACAGCGAGCCGGCGAACACTGGCAGCCTGCGCGGCGATATCCGCGCCTGGGCCGAGCAATATCTCGACGAGATGAGCTCGGAGGTCGGGCGCAACATGATGCGCGACGTGCAGGCCAGCGCTACGCCGGGCTATTGCGTGGCGATCATCGGTGCGCAGTTGCAGACCATTGTCGATCGCTATCCGGATGAAAAGGCGCCGAGTGTCGATCGCTTGATCAATCTGGTGGTGGCGCCGGTGGTGTTCCGGATTCTGTTTTCGGCCACGGCGCTGGAGGTTGATGAGTTGCATCGGTTGATCGATATTGCGCTGCATCTGGACTGACGCAAGCTTTGATGTAGGAGCCGACGAGTGCAACGAGGCTGCGATCTTTTGACCTTCACATCAAGATCGCAGCTCCTACAGGATTGCGCGTCGGGCAGGATCAACGCACAAACGCAACGATCCATGCCTGCGACACCCCGCCACGCCACGACCTTGGTCGACACTGACTAACCGCCGCGCCCGTGCGAGACTGTCCGCCCGGGCAGGAGTGCCGGGGAGTCTTTTGTCGGGAGTGCTGCATGTCGTTGTCCACCGGGCTGATCGCCGTCGTTGCCCTGGCCTACATGGCCATCATGTTCGCCATCGCCTTCTACGGCGACCGTCGCAGCACACCGTTGCCGCCACGTGTGCGTGCCTGGGTGTACAGCCTGTCGCTGGCGGTTTACTGCACCAGCTGGACGTTCTTCGGCGCGGTCGGTCAGGCGGCGGAACAACTGTGGTCATTCCTGCCGATCTACCTCGGGCCGATCCTGCTGCTGGTCGGCGCGCCGTGGGTCCTGCAGAAAATGGTGATGATCAGCAAACAGGAGAACATCACCTCCATCGCCGACTTCATCGCCGCGCGCTACGGCAAATCGCAATCGCTGGCGGTGGTGGTGGCGCTGATCTGTCTGGTCGGCGTGTTGCCCTATATTGCCCTGCAACTCAAAGGCATCGTCCTCGGCGTGAACCTGTTGATCGGCGCCGGCGCCGATGCCATGGGCACCCGCGCTCAAGACACGGCGCTGATCGTGTCGCTGGTGCTGGCGTTGTTCACCATCGTCTTCGGTACGCGCAACCTCGACGCCACCGAACACCATCGTGGCATGGTGCTGGCGATTGCCTTTGAATCGCTGGTCAAGCTGTTCGCCTTTCTCGCCGTCGGCGCCTTCGTCACGTACGGCCTGTATGACGGTTTCGACGACCTGTTCAATCAGGCGATGCTCGCCCCGCGCCTTGAGGCGTACTGGAAGGAAACCATCAACTGGCCATCGATGGTGGTGCAGACCGGCGTGGCGATGATGGCGATCATCTGCCTGCCGCGGCAATTTCACGTGACCGTGGTGGAAAATATCGACCCGCAGGATCTGCGTCTGGCGAAATGGGTGTTCCCCGCCTATCTGGCATTGGCCGCACTGTTTGTAGTCCCGATCGCTCTCGCCGGTCAGATGATGCTGCCTAGTGATGTGCTGCCCGACTCGTTCGTGATCAGCCTGCCGCTGGCCCAGGCCCATCCGGCGCTGGCGATGCTGGCGTTTATCGGCGGCGCATCGGCAGCGACCGGCATGGTGATTGTCGCCAGCGTTGCGCTGTCGACCATGGTTTCCAACGACATGCTGTTGCCGTGGCTGTTGCGCCGCAACAACGCCGAGCGCCCGTTTGAAGTGTTCCGCCAGTGGATGCTCTCGGTGCGCCGAGTGAGCATCGTGGTGATTCTGCTGCTGGCCTACGTCAGTTATCGCTTGCTTGGCTCGACCGCGAGCCTGGCGACTATCGGCCAGATCGCCTTCGCGGCGGTGACGCAACTGGCGCCAGCCATGCTCGGCGCGCTGTACTGGAAACAGGCCAACCGCCGGGGCGTGTTCGCCGGCCTCGCCACCGGCACTTTCCTGTGGTTTTACACGCTGGTGCTGCCGATTGCCGCGCACAGTCTCGGCTGGTCGCTGGCGAGTTTTCCCGGCTTGGCGTGGCTGCACAGCAATCCGCTGAACCTGCCGATCACGCCGCTGACCCAAGGCGTGGTGCTGTCGCTGGCCGGTAACTTCACCCTGTTCGCCTGGGTCTCGGTGCTCTCGCGCACGCGGGTTTCCGAGCACTGGCAGGCCGGGCGTTTTATCGGTCAGGAAATCAGCGCACGACCTAATGCTCGTTCGATGCTGGCGGTACAGATCGACGATCTGCTGCAACTGGCGGCGCGTTTTGTCGGCGAAGAACGCGCGCGGCAGAGCTTCATTCGCTTCGCCTACCGTCAGGGCAAGGGCTTCAACCCCAACCAGAACGCCGACAGCGAATGGATTGCCCACACCGAACGCTTGCTGGCCGGTGTCCTCGGCGCTTCTTCGACGCGCGCCGTAGTAAAGGCCGCCATCGAAGGTCGGGAAATGCAGTTGGAGGACGTAGTCCGAATCGCTGACGAAGCCTCGGAAGTGCTGCAGTTCAACCGCGCGCTGCTGCAAGGCGCGATCGAGAACATCACCCAGGGCATCAGCGTGGTCGACCAGTCGCTGAAACTGGTGGCGTGGAACCGGCGTTATCTGGAGCTGTTCAACTACCCCGACGGCCTGATCAGCGTCGGCCGGCCGATTGCCGACATCATTCGCTACAACGCCGAACGCGGTTTGTGCGGCCCCGGCGAAGCGGAAGTGCACGTCGCGCGACGCTTGCACTGGATGCGTCAGGGCCGCGCGCACACTTCCGAACGGCTGTTCCCCAATGGCCGGGTGATCGAGCTGATCGGCAACCCGATGCCCGGCGGCGGATTTGTCATGAGCTTCACCGACATTACCGCGTTCCGCGAAGCCGAACAGGCGCTGACCGAGGCCAACGAAGGGCTGGAACAACGGGTCAGCGAGCGTACCCAGGAACTGTCGCAACTCAACGTCGCGCTCACCGAAGCCAAGGGCAATGCCGAGGCGGCCAACCAGTCGAAAACCCGCTTCCTCGCCGCCGTCAGCCATGACTTGATGCAACCGCTGAACGCCGCACGGCTGTTCTCCGCCGCCCTCTCCCACCAGAACGAAGGCTTGAGCGCAGAGGCGCAACAACTGGTGCAACACCTCGACAGCTCGCTGCGTTCGGCGGAAGACCTGATCAGCGATCTGCTGGACATCTCCCGCCTGGAAAACGGCAAGATCAACCCGGATCGCAAAGCCTTCGTCGTCAATGAACTGTTCGACACCCTCGGCGCAGAATTCAAGGCGCTGGCTCAAGAGCAAAAGCTCACGTTCCGGGTGCGCGGCAGTCAATTGCGCATCGACAGCGACATCAAACTGCTGCGGCGGATTCTGCAAAACTTCCTCACCAACGCGTTCCGCTACGCCAAAGGCCCGGTGCTGCTGGGCGTGCGTCGGCGCGGTGGTGAGTTATGTCTGGAAGTCTGGGATCGCGGCCCGGGCATTCCGGAAGACAAGCAGCAGGTAATTTTTGAAGAATTCAAACGCCTCGACAGCCACCAGACCCGCGCCGAAAAAGGCCTGGGCCTGGGTCTGGCGATCGCCGACGGCTTGTGCCGCGTGCTCGGGCACACCCTGCGCGTTCGCTCCTGGCCGGGGCGCGGCAGTGTGTTCAGCGTCACGGTACCGCTGGCGCGCGCGCAAACGCCTGCGGCGAGCGCCTCGGTCGAACCGAACAGCAAAATGCTCAGCGGCGCGCAGGTGCTGTGCATCGATAACGAAGACAGCATCCTGATCGGCATGAACAGCCTGTTGAGCCGCTGGGGCTGCCAGGTGTGGACGGCGCGCAATCGCGAAGAATGCGCAGCGATATTGAATGAAGGTGTGCGGCCGCAACTGGCGCTGGTCGACTATCACCTCGACCACGGCGATACCGGCACAGAGCTGATGGCCTGGTTGCGCACGCGCCTGGGCGAGCCGGTACCCGGCGTGGTAATCAGCGCGGATGGACGCCCGGAGACCGTAGCGCAAGTGCATGCGGCGGGGCTTGATTATCTGGCCAAACCGGTGAAGCCGGCGGCGTTGCGGGCACTGCTGAGTCGGTATTTGCCGTTGTAAAAGGTGAACTTGCAGACGCCTTCGCGAGCAGGCTCGCTCCCACAGAAAAGCAAAAGCAAAAGATCGCAGCCTTCGGCAGCTCCTACACAATGAGCGTTAGCTCGAGTACCGCTTTTGATCTTGATCCACCGGCGACGTCGGAAGGCTGAGCGGATCGATCCCGGAGCGAAGGAACCCGAGCCTGCGAGGGCCGAACGTAGGAGCAAGCGTTTTTTTGCTTATTTTTTTACTGGGCCGGCATTCCGGGCGTTTGTAAAAAAAGTGAGTCGCCGTAAGGGCGAAACCGCCAGCCGCCATCACCGCAGCAACGGATATGCCCCCAAAATCAGCCCAAAAAACGACGCCTACTCAGGCAACTCAACCAACCCATCAACATCCGTCATCGCCCGCTCCAGCAAATCCGCCGGCAAGCTCTTGCTCGCCCGCGCACCGAGCAACTTCAACTGCTCACTGCGGCTGACCAGATTACCGCGCCCCTCTGTCAGCTTGTTGCGCGCTGAGCTGTAAGCCTTGTCCAGTTGCTGCAGACGATTGCCCACTTCGTCCAGATCCTGAATAAACAACACGAACTTGTCGTACAGCCAACCCGCGCGCTCAGCGATTTCCCGGGCGTTCTGGCTCTGCCGTTCCTGCTTCCACAAACTGTCGATCACCCGCAACGTTGCCAGCAGCGTAGTCGGGCTGACGATAACGATATTGCGGTCGAAAGCGTCCTGGAACAGCGACGGTTCAGCCTGCAATGCCGCAGAAAATGCCGCTTCGATCGGTACGAACAGCAAAACGAAATCGAGGCTGTGCAAGCCTTCCAGACGCTTGTAATCCTTGCCGGCCAGACCTTTGACATGATTGCGCAGCGACAACACGTGCTGCTTGATCGCGATCTGCCCCAACGTGTCGTCATCTGCCGCGACATACTGTTGATACGCGGTGAGGCTGACTTTCGAATCGACCACCACCTGCTTGTCGCCGGGCAGATAAATGATCACATCGGGCTGGAAGCGTTCCCCGTCCGGGCCTTTGAGATTGACCTGGGTCTGGTATTCGCGGCCCTTCTCCAGACCTGCGTGTTCAAGAACGCGCTCGAGGATCAGTTCGCCCCAATTGCCTTGGGTTTTCTGGCCCTTGAGCGCGCGAGTCAGGTTGGTCGCTTCGTCGCTCAGGCGCAGGTTCAACGCCTGCAAACGCTCCAGCTCCTTGGCCAGCGAGAAGCGCTCGCGGGCTTCGGCCTGATAGCTTTCTTCCACGCGTTTTTCAAAGGACTGGATGCGTTCTTTCAACGGATCGAGTAACTGCCCGAGCCGCTGCTGGCTGGTTTCGGCAAAGCGCTGCTCACGCTCATCGAAGATCTTGCCGGCCAGCTCGGCGAACTGCGCGCGCAGCTCATCACGCGAGCCTTGCAGGTCGTTGAGACGTTGTTGATGGCTTTCCTGTTGCTCTCGCAGTTCGGCACTCAGCGAGGCAGCGTGGGCGTCGAGGCGGCGTAACTCAGCATCCTTGTTGGCGCGTTCGAGGTTCCAGGCGTGGGAGGCATCGCGGGCGTCATCGCGCTCGATCTGCAGCAATTCGACCTCGCGGCGCAGCGCGGCGAGGTCTGCCTGTTTGGCAGCGTTGGCCTGGCCGAGGTCGGCGATCTCGTCGCGGCTCGCTTCAAGCTGCGCGGTGAGGCCGTCCTGGGCCAGTTGCGCCATGGCCAGGCGCTCTTCGAGCAAGGCCAGATCGGCCTGGGCGTTGCTGGCCCTGCGTTGCAGTTGCCAGGCCAGCGCCAACAGCGGCAACCCTGCCGCCGCCAGACCGAGCAATACGCTGGTCAAGTCCATAGCCATAGCGACTCCTGCCAATCGGATAAAGCCTGAAGGTTAACCAAGGTGTCAGGGCTTGGACAGCTCAGTCTTCGATCAGACCGAGTTCCTGCTGCGCGCGACGGTCACCGGCGCGGGCGGCCTGACGCAGCAGCTCCTGACCGATACGCCGGTCACGGGCATTGCCGCACTCCCGGCAAATCAATTGGCCGAGGCGGCTTTGTGCGGCGACCACGCCTTCTCGGGCCGGTTGCTTGAGCAGACGGCCGGCGATGTGCTTGGCGCTGGGGCTGTCGCTCAGGCGCGGCGCATCGAGCAGCCATTCGGCCACACGCACGGAAAAACGCTTGGGAGCGGTAACAGAGGTCGGGTTGGAGGTAACAGAGTCTGATACTGAGCGAAACTTCATAAAGCACTGCGGGACAGATCGGAAGGCGCGCCACTTTACTCTCTTTTTCTTACAGGTAAAGTCGAAAAAAACCCGGCACGCCCGTCCTAGAGCAAGCGCTAGGGACAATCCACAGAAGCTGTGGATAAGTCAGTGGACAACCGCTCTGTGATCCTCGCAAAGCCTTATGGAATGGGGCTCGCAGTCAAACTGACGATTTTTTCACCAACAAAAAAAGACGATATTTTTCATTGACTTAAACTTTTGATACAGGCAGCGACTGGAGTCAGGATCGATGTGACAGTTGCGTTACGCTCTGCGCAACTAATGTGCACAAGTACCTGTGAGCCGGTTATATGCGTGCGCTTTTTCGGGTCATTTTGCGCAGCTGCGACCGACCGAAAGGCTCTGCGAAAAGCATGCACGCCGACGGACGGTGCGACACGACCTTTCTCTGTGACCCTTTTTTTGGTCATGGGGTTTGCTTCGCCCGAACGGATCCGTTACTATCCGCGGCGTTAGTACCAAGCTGAAAGTCAATTCCGGTCGAACATCTCCCCACGGTCAACTTCCAACAGGAAGACACTGCCGAAAAAAGCGGGAACGACCCCTCGATGGTTTCCAGGTAAATCTTGCGACGACGCTGCCTTTGAACGAAAACAAAGGGCGTTGCGAAGAACACTTACTCTGACCGAACCAACCTGCAAATTGATCAGGATCTTCACCCCGGGCCCAGAACCTTTGCCCTCGCTGTGATGCCTGTCCTCCTAAGTACCTACCTGCCAGCCCAAGCGCGCTCACTTATCAGCGCTTCAAACTGGCTGCTTTGTTCCAGTCGGGTTCTTCGTTCGATCAATGGTGATCAACGTTACTGGAACGTTTTAACGTTGCACGGTTCTTATCCGTGTCATTTGTAGGAACACCTAATAACTATGTCTACTCAAATCCAGACTCAGGATGCCATTCGCACCCTAACCAACGCTTTTGCTCCAATGAACTGCCTGATCATGGCCGCTCGCAAAGGCTGCTTCAGCTTCACCGTGGTCAATGAACACGGCATCGCTCGTCACAGCGAGCGTCTGTACCCCGATCAATACTCCAGCGCCGAACCGCTGCAGGCCGTGATTGAGCGTACCCGTCAGGCCCTGGTTGCCTGAGAGCCGGACAGGCTGCAAAAGCAAAGCCCTGCTGAAAAGCGGGGCTTTTTATTGCCTGATATTTCACTTTTAGCGCTGCGCTTCTAAGCATGTTCCGATCTAACGCCCGGGATGCGATGGCGGAAATATTTTAAAAACAGACCTTTACACGCTGAATATGACACTACACTTCAACTCAAGCGGCTTGACCCGCTTGCGGCGAGCCTGAGTCGATCCACTGCTGCCAAGGCCCCTTCAGGACTCGCCCTCAACAACAAGAACCGAGGGTGTTATGGGTATCGCTGCCAGCGAACTGTGCCGCTATGTGATCCGTCCCACGCTGATTTATCTGGGACGCCACTGCGCAACTGCCGAATCCCTGCTGCTGGGTATCGCCGCCAGCCAGTCCGCCCTCGGGTCTGCCCTGCATGACCGCCGTGGCCATGGCCTCTACCGGATTGCCGAGCATCGGCATCAGGCCCTCTGGGATGATTATCTGGCGCTCGATCCGGAGCGCGCCAGCCTGGTGCGCGGCCTCGCCAGTCAGCATGCGTTCCTCAGCGGCCCGCATCTGGAACTGACCGTCAACCTGCGTTACGCCACGGCCATCGCCTGGCTGCTGGTAGAAGAACAGAACCCCATCCTCCCCGCTCCGACCGACCTGCTCGGCATGGCGCGCATCTGGCGCCAGACCTTTCAACCGCAAGGCCGTTTGCGCGACTTCACCTATGCCTGGCAAACCTGTGTTTCACCCTTGAATCAGGTCGCTTGCTGACCGGGCGGTTTCACAAGTTCTCGCAACAAGTCGCCATTTTGGTCGGATTGTCCTACAAAACCGCTCTAACTCAAGGCTTACAAGCTATAGCGCTGGGACGAAAATGTTGGTAATTTTCGCCCCGGTGATCACCAGGAGTTCTAATAATGAAAAAAGTCATGCTCAAAACCACCCTTAGCCTCGCCGTTACCCTTGCCTCCACACAAATCTTCGCGGCAGGTTTTGCCCTCAACGAACAAAGCATCAGTGGGATGGGGACTGGTTTTGCCGGGCGATCTTCTTCTGCCGACGACGCAAGCACTGTTTATGGCAACCCGGCCGGCATGGCGCGCATCAAGCGCGAACAAGTCACCGGCGGCGTCGCCCTGGTCGACGCGCATACCGATATCAGCGATACCAGCTCCAGCCCGAACGGCGGCAGCAACAAAGGCGACATGGTGCCCCTCACTGCCGTACCGATGGGCTTCTATGTAAAACCGATCGATGATCACTGGGCATTCGGCCTCGGTGTGTACGTGCCGTTCGGTCTGATCACGGATTACGAAAACGGCTTCGCCGGTCGTTACTTCGGCAGCAAGTCGGAAGTACAAGTCATCACCTTCCAGCCAACCGTCAGCTACGCCTTCAACGACAAGGTGTCGATCGGTTTCGGCCCGACCATCAACCGCATCGACGGCTCGCTGGAATCCAACCTGTCGATCACCCAGGCACTGCCGGACGGCAAGGTCAAGATCAAGGGTGACGACACCGCGCTGGGCTACAACGTCGGCTTGCTGGTCCAGGCCACCGACACCACCCGTGTCGGCCTGACCTATCACTCCAAGGTCGACTACAAGCTCGAAGGCGACACCAAGGTCAACTACAACGCTCTGGCGCTGGTGGGCGTTGGCGCCAACCAGAAGTACGACGCTTCGCTGAAGATCACCACGCCGGAATCCGTGGACCTGTCGGTCACCCAGGCAATCAACGATCGCTGGAACGTCTACGCCGGTACCACCTGGACCCGCTGGAGCCAACTGGACAAGATCACCGTAAAGAACTCCGGCGTGCAGCCTCTGCTGGCCGGTCAGTTCGGTTCGATCAACGAAGACCAGAACTGGCATGACTCCTGGGCCTATGCCGTGGGTACCTCGTACCAGTTGAACAAGGAATGGGTCCTGCGTACCGGTCTGACCTTCGACCAGTCGCCAACCAATAACGAAGACCGCTCGCCGCGTATCCCGACTGGCGACCGCACCATCTTCAGTATCGGTGCCGGCTGGAGCCCGACCGACGACCTGACCATCGACGTCGCGTACTCGTACCTGAAAGAAGAGTCGGTCAACATCCGCAACGAAAACGCGCGTGGCCAGACTTACGATGCCAAGTATGAAAACTCGGCAAACGGCTTCGGTGTCGGCGCGACATACCGCTTCTGATGCTCGATGGCGAGGCTAACCCCTCGCCCAAGAAAAAGCCCCGCTCTCTTTACAGAGGCGGGGCTTTTTCATGTCTGTAATTTTTCACTGGAACGACAACATCACCCTTGTGGGAGCGAGCCTGCTCGCGAAGGCGGTATGTCAGATGTTGATTTGCTGACTGACACACCGCTTCGCGAGCAGGCTCGCTCCCACAGGGAACAGCATGAATCAGGGCTTCAGCGGCTTGGAGGCAATGGCCTTTTCGATCGCGGCGATAAACTCGGGGTCATCCGGTTTGGTCAAACTGGAAAAACTCGCCACGACCTTGCCCTGCCGGTCGACCACATACTTGTAGAAGTTCCACTTCGGCGCATTGCTCTGCGCGGCCAGCACCTGGAACAGATGCGTGGCGTCGTCGCCGCGAACCTTCTGCGGCTCGGTCATGTTGAAGGTCACGCCATAATTGGCGTAGCAGACCTTGGCGGTTTCCGCGCTGTCCTTGGACTCCTGCTTGAAGTCATTCGACGGCACGCCGAGCATCTCCAGCCCTTGCGCTTTGTAGCGCTTGTTCAGCGCCTCGAGGCCTTCGAACTGCGGGGCGAAACCGCAGAAGCTGGCGGTATTGACCACCACCAGCGGCTTGTCGGCGTACTGCTTGCACAGATCGATGGATTCCTTGGCGCGCAGCTTGGGCAGCGAGCCTTGCAGCAGCTCAGGACAATCGGCGGCCTGGGCCAGGCCAGTCAACGCCATCAGCAACGCGGGAACAGCACACCAGCGCATCAACATGTCGAATTCCTTGGGCAGTCATCAGGCTTCGACGTTACTCGCCACGTTGCCATCTAGCAAATGCTCATGCCCAACTGCATCAGCGCCAGACCGCCGCGTTGCCAGCCCCACCACACCAGCGCCAACAGCGCAGCAGCCAGTGCGGCAACAACGACCCGCGCGCAGATCCGGCTCATGCTGCGCTCGCCGCAGCTTGCAGGCGCGCCACCGGACGCTCGCGCACCGGCCAGTTCAGCGCCGCCGCGAGCAGGCTCAAGAGAACCGCCACTTGCCAGATCAAGTCATAACTCCCGGTTCGGTCGTACACCACCCCGCCCAGCCAACCGCCAAGGAACGAGCCGAGCTGATGGAACAGAAAGACGATGCCACCGAGCATGGACAAATTGCGCACGCCGAACAAGGTCGCCACCGTACCGTTGGTCAACGGCACCGTCGACAGCCACAGGAAGCCCATGGCCATGCCGAACAGATACGCCGTGGTGGTCGTCACCGGCAACCACAGGAACAGCACGATCACCACTGCGCGCAACAGATACAGCGCAGTCAACAGACGCGGTTTGGACATGCGGCCACCGAGCCAGCCGGCGGTGTAAGTGCCGAAGATATTGAACAGTCCGATCAACGCCAGCACCGTAGTGCCGACACTGGCGGGCAGATGCTGATCGACCAGATACGCTGGCAAGTGCACACCGATGAACACCACCTGAAACCCGCAGACAAAAAAGCCGAACGCCAGCAGCCAGAAACCGGAGTGCGAGCAGGCCTCACGCAGCGCTTCGGAAAGAGTCTGTTCATGGCCAAGCACCGGCAGCGGCTTGTCCTTGAGCATGCTCACCAGCGGCACAATCATCGCCACCAACAGGCCCAACACCAACAGCGCCGCCGACCAGCCGAGCCAGCCGATCAGGCCCAGCGTGCCCGGCAACATCGCAAACTGGCCGAACGAACCGGCGGCGCTGGCGATACCCATGCCCATGCTGCGTTTCTCTGGCGGCACAGCGCGACCCACAACACCAAGAATGACCGAAAACGAAGTGCCCGAAAGACCAATACCGATCAGCAGACCGGCACTAAGTGACAGAGTCACCGCCGAATCAGACAGGCCCATGCACACCAGGCCCGCCGCGTAGAGGATCCCACCGACCAGCACCACTTTCGCCGCGCCGAAGCGGTCAGCCAGCGCGCCGGTGAACGGCTGCGCCAAGCCCCAGATCAGGTTTTGCAGGGCGATGGCGAAGGCAAACACTTCGCGACCCCAGCCGAACTGCGCGCTCATCGGCGACAGGAACAGACCGAACCCGTGGCGCACGCCCAATGACAACGCCAGGATCAGCGCACTCCCCAGCAACACCCAACCGCACGTACGCCACATCGATGTCATTGTTATTCTCCAGTCGCGGGTATATACCCGCTTGAGCGCGAAAAAACCGCCGTCAGGCCAGTTCGTCGAGCAGTTTGAGCAAGGTTTCGCGCTTCTCGGCACCGAGACGGTCGATCAGTCGCTGTTGCGCCGCTTCCCACGCCGGCAGTGCCGCTGCCAGCCGCTCCACGCCGGTTTCAGTGAGGCGCACGATGCGGTTGCGCATGTCCTCGCCTTCGGCCAGCGCCACCAGACCTTCGCCTTCCAGCACACGTAAATTGCGCCCGAGAGTGCTGCGATCCAGGCCCATGGCCTCAGCCAGTTCGGAAATGCTCGGTTGCTCCAGCCGCTGCAGATTGCACAGCAGAGAATACTGGGCAACGTTGATCCCGAAGCCATCGAGAGCGCCGTCGTAATGCCTGCTGACGCCACGCGCGGCGCGACGCAGGTTGGTGCACAAACACTGAGAAGGAAGCATGATGCGTGTATATACCCGCGAGTGTGTTAAATCAAGTTACAGATGAGTTTACTCTGAACATCATTGTTGCCGGCGAGGCCGCCTTCGCGAGCAGGCTCGCTCCCACAGGGGATTGCATTTCGAAGGTGGGAGC
>NZ_WBRZ01000106.1:0-17103 GCF_008923895.1 Pseudomonas sp. GXM4 | reverse complement strand
TGCATTCCCACGCAGAGCGTGGGAACGATCAATGTCAGGTCGGTCAGCCCATCAACCCGCGCATCGCCAGAAACAACAGCGAAGGCCCAAGCAGACACCCGAGCGCGGTGTAGAACGCCGCCGTCAGGCAACCATACGGCACAAGCTTCGGATCGGTGGCCGCCAAGCCGCCGGCAACGCCGCTGGAGGTGCCCATCAAGCCACCGAAAATCACCGCGCTGCGCGGATTGTTCAGGCCGATCATCGGCGCCACGAACGGTGTCATCACCATCACCAGAATCGCCTTGATCAGCCCCGCCGCAATCGACAGCGCCATCACCTCGGAACTGGCGCCGATCGCCGCGCCGGTCACCGGGCCGACGATGTAAGTCACCGCACCGGCGCCAATGGTGGTCAGGCTCACCGCATCGGTGTAGCCGAACGCCATCGCCACGCCGACCCCGGCGACGAACGAGGTGCCAACGCCGACAAACAGCGCCAGCACACCGACGAGTCCGGCGCGTTTGAGCTCATCGACACTCACTCCAAACGCCGTCGCCACAATCGCGAAATCCCGCAGCATCGCACCACCGAGCAGGCCGATGCCGGACAGCAGCGGAATATCCACCACGCCTTTCTGCCCACCGGTGAGTGCGCCGCCGATATACGACAGCACCAGCCCGAGCAGAATCGCAATCGCTGAACCGTGCAAACGGCCCTTGGTGAAGGTGTTGGACATCCAGTAGGACACCCACATGGTCAGGCCGACAATCAAAAAGCCGCTGATCAGACCGTAGCCGGTGATCACTTTCATCATCGATTCGTACATGGCGATCACCCCGCAGTCTTGGCAGGAGCAATCGGCGTCTCTTGCTTGTTGCCCATGCGCGTCAGCACCGGCACCAGAGCAAAGGCGATCACTACGGCGAGGGTGCCGGCAAGAATCGCCATCGGCCCGCCCTTCAGCGCACCGTAGACATTCTGCTGCGCGGCCATGGCGACCACGAT
The DNA here is from genome assembly GCF_008923895.1 of Pseudomonas sp. GXM4. Lineage (NCBI taxonomy): Bacteria > Pseudomonadati > Pseudomonadota > Gammaproteobacteria > Pseudomonadales > Pseudomonadaceae > Pseudomonas > Pseudomonas sp. GXM4. The sequence goes on along the minus strand of NZ_WBRZ01000106.1, from coordinate 16,116 downwards.
GGGAATGTAGATCGCGCTCCAGAACTCGACGCCCTGCTCGGTCTTGCCCTTGAGCCAGCCGCTCTTGTAGAGATAGCTGCCCAGGCCGATCAACAGCAGCATCGCAATACCGACACCGCCGACGTTGGCCGGCACGCCGATCAGCTTGCCGAGCAATTCACCGACCCAGATACCGACCAGCGTGCAAAAGGCGAGAAACGCCACACCGTAAATAATCATTGTTGTAGTCCTCAAAGTGCATCGTCGAATGTTGTTTTTGTTGTTCGAAGCTTGAGTCGCGGCGGTTTTAGAGTTGGCGGCCACCCTCCTCGCGCAACAGCGCTTGCAGGGTATCGAGGCGGGCACTGTCGAAGGCAGTGACGGTGCCCTGCTCGAACACCCGGCGCGCCAGCCCGGTCAGCACCGCACCGGGCGGCAGTTCGATCTGTAGACGCACGCCGCGCTCGTAGGCGCTTTGCACGGTGCCGCGCCAGTCCACCACGCGGCACATGTTGAAAGCGAGGTCATCGCGCAGCGCTTCGACTTTGGCAACAGGCCTTGCGCGACTGCCGCTCAGATAAGCGATTTTCGGGTTCTTCAGTTCAACCTTGGCGAAGGCCTCGGCAAGCGCCTGCGCCGGTTTTTCCAGCAACGGGCAGTGCGACGGCACGCTCACCGCCAGCCGCTTCGCCACTCCGGCGCCGCGACTGCGCGCCAGTTCGGCCACTGCTTGCATGGCCTTGTCGCAGCCGGCGATGACCACTTGGTTATCGGCGTTGATATTGGCCAGATACACCGGCGCATCTTCGCTGTGCACCTGGGCCAGCAGGGTTTCGACTGTGGACAACTGCAAGCCGATGATCGCGGTCATGCCGTAGCCCTGTGGATAAGCCTGTTGCATCAGCTCACCGCGCAGACTGACCAGATGCAGCGCATCGCTGAAACTCAAGGCTCCCGCCACCACTGCCGCCGGGTAGGCGCCGATGGACAGGCCGGCGACGTAATTCGCGCTCAGTTCATCCAGCAATAACTGCCGCGAAGCAGCGACACCGGCGATCAGCAGGCACAACTGAACCGCTCGTGTCGTGCGCAATGCTTCGGCTGAATCCAGCAGCGCAACATCTTCGCCGAGTACATCACTGGCCTCGACCAGCGTTTCCCTTGGCAAACGCTGGAGCATGCCCGCTTGCTGCGCGCCCTGGCCGGGAAACACCAACAGGCTGCTCACGCTGCCTGCTCCTGCGGGTGCCACGGATTCGTCACCAATGCAGCCTGATGCGCATTTTTCAGCAGCACTCGGGCCGAACCGCTGGCCCATTCCCGCAAGGCCACAGCGCCGAATGGGGTCTGCAATTGCATGTCGACCCGGCACACAGCCTGATCGAAAAGCTCCACGAGTTTGCATGCCTGATTGCGCGTGATCATCTGCGGCGCACGCAGAATCAGATCGAGATCACTGCCCGCGTGCATCGCTGCAAAACCACTGGCCAATTCAAACCCGACACTGCCGCTGACACCCCAGACCCAACCGCAGTCATCGAGTATCGGCCGCAGTTGTTGGAGCCCCTGCATCACCGGCAGATCTCGTTCGCATTCAACATGACGAAGGGCCTCGGGACTGACCCGACAGGCAATCGAATCCAGCGGCATAAACGTCGCCAGCCGCTGCTCGCGCAACACACCACGAACGCCGACCGCGACCAGACCTTCCTCGCTCAAGGCCCGGCGCACCACCACCGGTTGCCCAACCGCCAGCGCCGCGATCGCCCACGCCGGCGCATCCGCCGGCAACTGCGCCGGGGTCATGCCCCAGAGCAGATCGTGGGCCAGGGGCAGGTTCACCACTGCGCCCTCAGCAATTCGCGGACTTTGCTGGAGGCGGCACGATTACTCGCACCAAGGCGCCCTTTCAAATCAGTGCTGGTCACATCGCTGATCGCTTGCTTCAGGCACTCAGTCACGCGCGTCAGATCTTCCTCTGTCGGTTGTTCGATCTGCTGCACCGAGAGAGTTTCCCAAAGCAGACCGAGGCTGGCGTAGCTGTCGATGTCATAGGCCATCGGCGGCACGCTGGCGGCCAGCGCCTCCAGTTCCTCGACACTGCGCAAGGTGACCCGCGCCGCCGAAGCCTTGCCCATCGCGTGCACCATCACACCGGGATCACGCAAAGCAATCAGCCGATTGGCCTGATAACCATGCGCCAGAAACGCCCCGGACATTGCTTTGCCCACCAACAACGCAATCACCGGATGCCCGGCCAGACGCGCACGGGCATAACTGTCCGCCGCGCCGGCCAGCGCCTGATGAATGCCGAGGGCTTCTTCGCGGCGGCCATACGCCTGGCTCGGCACGTCGACGATGGCGATGATCGGGCGCTTCTGTGCGTTGTCGCGGTCGGCGCTGATCGCGTCATCCACAGCCTTGGCCAGACCCCAGCCTTCGAGCAGACCGACCTCGCCATTGCGGGCGCGAGGAAAACGATTGTCCGGGTCGGCGACCACGGCGATAAACCTGCCGAGCTCAGCGTCGGCGACTTTCAACGACGGCGGCAAACCTTCGACGACACTGGCGCCAGCGCTGAGCGCATTGAACCAGTGCAAACCGCGCAATGAATAACCGCTCATGAGCGCTCTCCTTGATACAGATCGCGAACCACCGACGGTTCGATTTGCAGGTCAGTGTTCAGCTTGCCGAGGCGTTGCAGGAACCACTCGGCGCGTTGACTGCGCGGCTGTGCCGGCAGGCCTTGCTGGAGCAGTTGGCCGACCTGCTGACGAATCTGCGCCACGTCATCGCCGACATAACGGTCCACCAGTCCGGTGTTGAAACGCTGTTCGCCGCCGGTCAGGCTCCAGATGAAGGGCCGGTCACGGGAGTCGTATTCCTCGATCCCGGCTTCCTGCTCGATCACTTGCGGGCCGTTCAGACCGAGGCGTGCTTCCTGGGTCACCAGCAAATAACTGCACAGCGCAGCAGCAATCGACATGCCGCCGAAGCAACCGACGCTGCCGGCGACCAAGCCGACCACCGGTTGGTACTGCTGCAGGTCGACAATCGCCGCATGGATATCGGCAATCGCCGCCAGCCCGAGATTGGCCTCCTGCAAGCGCACGCCACCGGTTTCCAGCAGCAATACGGCGCGGGTGGGGATGCCGTTGCGGTTGTCTTCGGCGGCCAGTTCCAGCGCACCGGCAATCTTCGCCCCGCCGACTTCACCAAGGCTGCCGCCCTGAAACGCACCTTCAACCGCCGCGATGACCACCGGCAACCCGTCGAGGCTGCCCTTGGCGATGATCACTCCGTCGTCGGCTTGCGGCACCACACCTTGGCGCTCAAGCCATGGCGACATGACCCGTTGAAAGGGATCGAGCAGTTCGCGAAAGGTCCCGGCATCGAGCAAGGCTTGCGCCCGCTGCCGCGCGCCGAGTTCGACGAAGCTGTGTTTGTTCAGCAACGCTGCGCTGTCAGTCATGGCCGATCTCCTCGAAACCCTGTTCCAGACGCAAGCGCACCACCCCCGGCGTCGCGCCGAAATCGTGGATATCGATGGCCATCGCTGGCGGCGTGGTGCCGCCGAACATCCGCGCAAACAGGTGCTGCCAGCGCTGCTGCGCGCCGTTGACCGAGGTCTGCACGTTGATCGTCAGCTTGCCGGCCAGACCCGGTTCGATCAGCACTTCCAGATCCCCCGAGCCGACACAGCCGACCAGCGCACGCCCGCGTGGCGGCTGCCCGGCGGGGAATTCAAACGATAGGTTTTCCATCAAAACGCTCCCTGAGAGATGCCGGCGCGCTCGATACGATCGAGCAGCAGCGTGGCGGCGAGCAGGTCGGCGGCGCCACCGGGCGAGGCATTCAATGCGATGAGTTGTTGATCCAGTTCGTGCAGGCGCCGACGACCGCTGAGGCTGGCGCTGCCACCGGCATCAAGCACCGCTTGCGCGCCGGCCTGCATGGCGTGCAGGCCCGGTTCCCCGGCGCGGTAAAGCACGCAGGTGTCAGCCAGCTCGGTCATGATCGCCAGCAATGCATCGAGCCGGGCGTTCTGTTCGCCGTGGCCGTTGGCGCGACTTTTGTGCAGTTGCGGCAGGCCCCGTTGCAGCACGGACGGAAAGCCCAGTTGCGCTTCCTCGCGAGCACCGCGTGCGCCGTAACGCTGGGCGACTTGTGCGCCGTGGCTGAGCGGTGTCGGTGCGTAGCGGTCGTCGAGCAGTGCCAGGCGGGCGGCGCACAGGGCGATGGATTTCGGTTGCAGCGCGGCGGCCGTCACCAACAGTCCCAACGCCCAGATCGCGCCGCGATGGGTGTTGACGCCATTGGTGGTCACGAGCATCGCTTGTTCGCCCTCGCGGCCGATGCGGCCGATCGCTTCGCGCAACGGCACACCGACTTCACCGATTTCCAGTGCGGCCTCGGCCATTTCCTTGAATGCCGGCCACAATGCCAGCGCCGACGCGTGCATCAGGCCCAGGTGCAGATCGGTGTGTGCGCCATTGCCGCGACGGTCGACCAGCGCCGGTTTCGGCGACAGATCGGCTTCGTCGATCAACGCGTCCACTGCCAGATCGGCCAAGCGGTCAGCCAGGGACAGCGGTTTCGCTTGCAGGTTGAATGCGTGCATTACCAGCTCCTGAATTTGGCGGGCGGGTTGTACAGGCCGCCGGACCACTCGACCAGATCGGCGACGCTTTTCGCCGCGAGCAATTCGCGCGTGGCGTCAGTGCGGCGGATGCCGAGGTCTTCGGGCAGGGCGATCAGGCCCTCGCGGCGCATGCGTTCGGTGTCTTTCGGGTTGTGCCGCAGGCCGATGGCAGTAACCCCGGCGACCGCTGCGATCATCGCCTGGCGTTCTTCCAGCGAGCGCGCCTTGTACAGGTAGGCGATGCCTTCTTCGGTGAGCAGGTGGGTGACGTCGTCGCCGTAGATCATGATCGGCGCCAGCGGCATGCCGCTTTTCTTCGCCACTTCCACGGCGTCGAGGGTTTCGACGAAGGTCGGTTTGCCGCCCTCCTGGAAGGTCTCGACCATTTGCACCACGAGTTTCTTGCCGCGTTCGAGCATCGGTTGCGGCCCGTCGGCGTGGCGCATGTCCAGCCACGCCGGGGTGCCGTGACGGCGGCCGCGCGGATCATGACCCATGTTCGGCGCACCACCGAAACCGGCGAGACGGCCACGGGTCACCGTCGAGGAATGGCCGTCGCCGTCGACTTGCAACGTCGCACCAATAAACAGGTCCACCGCGTATTGCCCGGCGAGTTGGCAGACCATGCGGTTGGAGCGCAGCGAACCGTCGCGGCCGGTGAAGAACACATCCGGCCGAGCGGCGATGTAGTTTTCCATGCCCAGTTCGGTACCGAAGCAATGCACGCTCTCGACCCAGCCGCTTTCAATCGCCGGAATCAGCGTCGGGTGCGGATTGAGCGTCCAGTTGCGGCAGATCTTGCCTTTCAGGCCGAGGGATTCGCCGTAGGTCGGCAGGATCAGTTCGATGGCGGCAGTGTTGAAACCAATGCCGTGGTTGAGCGACTGCACGTTGTGTTTTTCGTAGATCCCGCGAATCGCCATCATCGCCATCAACACGTGCACAGGCTTGATGTGGCGCGGGTCGCGGGTGAACAGCGGTTCGATGTAGAACGGCTTGTCCGCCACCACGACGAAATCGACCCACGACGCGGGAATGTCCACGCGGGGCAGTTCGCTGACGTCATCGACCAACTGGTTGACCTGGACGATGACGATGCCGTCGCTGAACGCCGCTGGTTCGATCAGTGCCGGGGTGTCTTCGGTACTGGGGCCGGTGTAGATGTTGCCAGCGCGGTCGGCCATAAAGCCGGCCGAGAGCACGACGTTGGGGATCAGGTCCACGACGAGGCGGGCGTAGAGTTCGATGTACGTGTGAATGGCGCCGACTTCGAGCAAGCCATCTTCGAGCAACTGGCTGATGCGCAGGCTCTGGGTGCCGGCGAAGGAGAAATCGAGCTTGCGGGCGATGCCGCGTTCGAACAGATCAAGGTGTTCGGAGCGGCCAACGCTGGGCATGATCATGTGCAGGTCGTGGAGCTTTTCCGGGCCTGCTTTGGCCAGCGAACGGGAGAGGAAATCCGCCTGCTTCTGGTTGTTGCCCTCGAGTACCACACGGTCGCCGGGATGAATCAGCGCTTCGAGCGCGGCGACGATCTTGTCGGTGGGCAACACCACACCGTCGGCCAGCCCGCGCACCTTGTCGAGGCGGCGCTGCTTCTCATCGCGCCGCCGCGTCCAGCGCGAGTCGGGGGAAATTGTTGTTGTCATGCTCACTCCACGGGTTCGCTGTCGTGGAGCCAAGTTAGGCGTGTGTGGTGAGGGCATCAATCAAGCTGGGTGGTGAATCATTACGCTGAGAGTAACGTTCAAAAGCTACCCTCACCCTAGCCCTCTCCCGGAGGGAGAGGGAACCGATTGGGGGATGCTTGGGAATGACGCCGACCTGAACCAGCCGTGGTGAATCCAGAAATGAAAAATCAACAGCCCCTCACCCTGGCCCTCTCCCGGAGGGAGAGGGGACTGATTGGGGGATGCTTGGGAATGACTCTGACCTGAACCCGTTGTAGTGAATCCATAATCGACTCGGTCATTCAGGTCGATGTAGGACGCGAGACACCTCGGTCGGCTCCCTCTCCCTCTGGGAGAGGGCTGGGGTGAGGGGCTTTCAGTCGGTTGGCACCATTTTGTCCAGCACGCGGTTCACAGCCATCTCCGCCACCATGACAATCTGCGCGATGCCCTGCAGGGTCTTGCGCTGTGAGCCGTCCACCGAGGCGGCGTGGTTGTGCAACATGACTGTCGCCGAACCAAGGGTTTCACAGGCGTCGGCCAGCAAGGACTCGGTGTCGGCTTCGGGATTGGCCATGTACAGCGTATTGGGGATGTACGGCGGGGCCATGAAGTCAGCGGCGGGCGGGCCGAGGTAATGGTCGAGGGCACGCTCGGCGGCTTCGTGGAATTTCTTTGAGTCGGGGGATTCGTAGGGGGATGCCGGGTCTTTGGTCGGCGGGTTTGGCGTTACTTTGAACATGAGCTGTGTTCCCGTTGTTGAGCGCCAACCCCTTGGCTACTAAACGAAAGGGAGGCGACTGTACGCAGGTTAGTAGACCGGGGAACTCAGCTTAAGCCGGCGCGCCGAAGCGCCCTACGTACAGCCACCATCAAGCTCAGATGCGGAACACCTGTGATGAATGCACGACCAGCTGAATTACCGCGGGCTACTAAACCCGATCACTGGGAATCAGTGACCCGATTCAAGTTACGCAGCATGCCCTGGGCGCACAAGCCGGCGGATTCTGGCGCAGGCGTAGGCAGCGGCGCAAGGATTTGTAGGCTGGTGCGGCGTAACACCGGGTGTCTTTAAACAGCTGCAGCAGGCAGTGTTTAAGACATGGCAGAAATCTGGGATGCGCCTGTAGGAATGTGGTGATGCAGTTGGCCCCATCGCTGGCAAGCCAGCTCCCACAGTGTCCGAGTTGTATTGGAATTTTGTGTACCACACAAAACCCTGTGGGAGCTGGCTTGCCAGCGATGAGGCCAGTCGGTACACCAGAACATTCGGATCAGCCTACTAGGCCAGCCTCCACCAACAACTTCTCCAGCCCCAACAAATCCGGCACCTTCGCCACCTGCTCGCCGACCTGCACCGCCGCCTGTTCCAGCGCACACAACGGCACATCCACGTAACTCAACTGACTGTCGAGCTTGTACGACCGAGGAATCCCCTGCACCAACAGGGCGATGAATCTCAGCTCGGGCAAGCCGCCCAGCGCATTCAGAATCACGATCCGCGCCCGTTCGCCGATGACGATTTTCTGCCCGCAGGCCGATTCGAAACTGATCAGCGGAATCTGCCGCTCGCGCCACGTTACCCGGCCCAAGTACCACGGCGGCGTGTCGAGGTCGAAGGCGCTGGCCTGGTAGTCGATCAGCTCGGCGATGGCGACATTGGGCAGGATCAGGTTGCGATCGGCCAGCGGCAGCAGCAGCCCGGTGAGCTGGCTGGTGCGCGGGTTATGCCGGTGCTCATGCATGTTTCTTGCTCCACTGGGCGATGCTCTCCAGCAACACCGATTCCTGATACGGCTTGCCGAGGTAGTCGTTGACGCCGATGGCCATGGCGCGGTCGCGGTGTTTCTGCCCGGTGCGCGAGGTGATCATGATGATCGGCAAGTGGCGCAGGCGTTCGTCGGCGCGCACCTGGGTGGCGACTTCGAAGCCGTCCATGCGCGGCATTTCGATGTCGAGCAGCATCAGGTCGGGCATGTGCTCTTCGAGCAGCAGCATCGCATCGACACCGTCCTTGGCGGTCAGCACGTTCATGCCGTGACGTTCGAGCAAACGGCTGGTGACTTTGCGCACCGTCACCGAGTCATCGACGACCATGATCAGCAGCGGCTTGTGCGGTTCGCTGTCGATCTCCGTGGCCTTCGGTTCCTGCGCCAGGCGCGCCTGCATCGCCCGGATCGGTGCGAGCAGATCCAGAATCAGCACCACCCGGCCGTCGCCGAGAATCGTCGCCCCCGACACGCCCTGCACCGCCGCGAACTGCGGGCCGAGGCTCTTGACCACGATCTCGCGGGTGCCGGCCATGGCGTCGACCAGCACCGCAATGTGGCGGTCGTTGCAATGCACCAGCAGCACGGGCAACGGCAGGTTCTGCCCGAGCAGTTTTGGCCGTGGCGCAGTCTTCAACAGCTCGCCGATATAACACAGCTCATAACGCTGGCCGGCGTATTGATAACTCGGCGGATCCTGACGGAAGTGCCCTTCCAGATCATTCGGCAACACGCGCACGATGCCTTCGATGGTGTTCAGCGGGATCGCGTACTGATCCTCAGCGCACTGCACCATCAGCGCGCGGTTGACCGACACGGTGAACGGCAGGCGAATGCGGAAATGCACGCCCTGCCCCGGCACCGAATCGATGCTCATGCTGCCGCCGAGTTGGCGCACTTCTTCGTGGACCACGTCCATGCCGACGCCACGCCCGGAAATCTGGGTGATCTTTTCCGCCGTGGAGAAACCCGGCTGGAGAATGAACTGCAACACATCGCGGTCGCTGATCTCGGCGTCGGGCGCCAGCAGACCGCGCTTGATCGCCTTGCGCCGCACGGCTTCCAGCGGCACACCGGCGCCGTCGTCGCGGATGTCGAAAACCATGTCGCCGCCCTCGCGCGACAGATCGAGGGTGATCTGCCCTTGCGCCGGTTTACCCGCCGCCAGCCGCACCTCGGTGGATTCCAGGCCATGGTCGACGGCATTGCGCAGCATGTGTTCCAGCGGCGCGGCCATGCGCTCCAGCACGTTGCGATCCATCTCGCCATCAGCGTTGCCGACGACGAATGCGACATCCTTGCCCAGCTCTTCGGCGACCTGACGCACGATGCGTTTCAGACGCGGCACCATGCGTTCGAACGGCACCATGCGCGTGCGCATCAGGCCTTCCTGCAATTCGGTGTTGATCCGCCCCTGTTGTTGCAACAGGTTCTCCGCGTCGTGGTTGCGGCGGTCGAGGGTTTCCTTGAGGTCGAGCAGGTCCGAGGCGGATTCGAACAGCGCCCGCGACAATTGCTGCAACTGCGAATGGCGGTCCATTTCCAGCGGATCGAAATCTTCGTAACCGAGGCGTTCGCCATCGACTTGCTGGCGGCTGAGAATGCGCCCCTGGGTTTCGGTGTCGAGGCGGCGCAACTGATCGCGCATGCGCTCGATGGTGGTTTCCATCTCGTTGAGGGCAATCTGCGCATCGTTGACTTGCTGCTCGATCCGCCCACGAAAGATCGAGGTTTCCCCGGCCAGGTTGACCAGTTCATCAAGCAGCTCGGACGAGACCTTGACCATGTCTGCGCCAGCATCGGCGGCGGGTGGCGCTGCCTCAGGCTTGATCACCGGTGCTGGCGCCAGCGGCGCTTCAACCTGCGCCGGATGGCTGAAATTCTGGATGGCGCTGATCAGCCGATCGGCCGGTGGGCACGGCTGCCCGGCGCGCACACCATCGAGCATTTGCGCCAGTCGGTCATGGCCGCGCTGCACCAGCGCGAACAGTTCGGCGGATGGTTGTAGCGCACCGGTGGAAAGACTTTCGTAGAGAAATTCCAGCTCATGGGCGAGGTCGCCGATCGGGCCGATTTCGACCATGCGCGCGCCGCCCTTGAGGGTGTGCAGATCGCGCAGCAGGGTTTCGATTTCCTGACGGTTGCCCGGCTCGGCCTGCCAGCGCAACAGCGCGGCGCCGGAGCTTTCGATGATGTCGAAACCTTCTTCGAGGAAGATTTCCAACAGTTCCGGATCATGCCCGGCGTTGTCGTGTTCGACCGCTGCGGGGGCAGATTCGCTGGCGGCCTGGCCCTGACGCAACTGACGGATCGCGTCGATCAGATCCTGTGCCGGAGTCAGCGCTTGATGCGCTTGCAGTTGCTCCAGCATCAGTGCCAAACGCTCATGACTGTGCTGCAACAAACCTTCGAGCGCGGTGCTGTGGTTGTAGCGTCGATCGACCAGCCCTTCGTAGAGATTTTCCAGTTCCTGGGCGAGATCGCCGACGGCCTCGACCTCGGCCATGCGCGCGCCGCCCTTCAGCGTGTGCAAGTCGCGCTGCAATGACGACAGCGGCGCGGCGTTGTCCGGGTCCTTGAGCCAGCGCTGCAAGGCTTGCCCGGCGCTGTCGAGAATGTCCACTGCCTCTTCGAGGAAGATTTCGACGATCTCGTCGTCAGGCTCGAGGGCGGCAACCGATTGCTGCAATTGGGCGGTGGCGCTGCCCAGTTCGCGAATGTCCAGGGTGCGGCTGCCATCGCTGCGGATCAGGCCCATCGCCGCTGGGTCGAGGCCTTCGTCGAGCAAATCCTGCAAGGCGCAAATCCGCTCCGGCTGCGGGGTGATCTCCTGGCCGGCGGCGAGTTCGTCGAGCATGTTGATCAGCGCTTCGTGGGCCAGTTGCGCTTCGTGGAAAAACCGCTCGCTGACCGCCAGGCTGCTTTCTTCCACCGCGCCATACAGGTCGAGCAAGGCTTCGCACAAGCCATCGACCGCCTGCAGATCGGCCAGATGCGCACCTTCGCCCAGAGTGGTCAGCTCATCGAGCAAGGCGCTGAGTTCCTGGCGTTCGCCGGGGTGCTGCTGCCAGCGCTGCAAGAGGTTTTCGGCGTCGAGGAGGATGTCCATGCCCTGGGCGAGGAAGTTGTTGATCAGTTGCGGATCGCGCTTGAGGCGCAGGCCGCTGTCAGCGCCATCGGAGCTGGCTTGCAGGCGCTCGGCGAGCAGCGCCTCGGTGCGTTTGATCAGCGACTGCGCACCGACAATCGGCGCCAGCGGATCGTGTTTGAGCTGGCGCAGGCCGACGCGGAACAGGCCCTCGGCTTCGAGCAGCAATTCAACCTCGTCCAGATCCAGCGGCAACTGATGCGCCTTGAACTCGCGGGCCAGTTGATCCAGCGAAGCCGCCAGTTCGGCCATCGGCAATACGCCGGCCATCGAGGCACTGCCCTTGAGCGTGTGCAGCGCCCGTTGCAGTTCGTCGCTGGCCGGCAACGGCACCTGTTCGGCGGCCTGATCGAGAAAACGGTTGAGGCTGGCGAGGTGGGTTTCAGCTTCTTTGCGGAAGATTTCCAGCAGCAGCGGATCGAGCGCGGCGACGTCGTCGGTGTCTTCGGCAGCCAGCGGCTCATCGCCTTTGGCCAACGCGTGGGCGCGGGCGGCGAGTTGGTCGACATCGTTGCGCTGGCGCTGACGCTGGGTGGCGAATTCGTTGATCAGCTCGGGCAGCAGCAACACGGTGTCGCCGAGCAATTGGCGCAGCACCGCGCCGGGCTCGACGCTTTGTTCGAGCACGCGGTTGAGCAGGTTTTCCACGGCCCAGGCCAGTTCGCCAAGGACCAACGCGCGGACCATGCGCCCACTGCCCTTCAAGGTGTGAAAGGCCCGGCGCAGTTCGGTCAGCGCGGCGCGGTCCTGGGGATTGGCGGTCCAGCGCGGCAGGTATTCGTGGAGGACCGCGAGGACTTCGTCGGTCTCTTCGAGGAACACTTCGCGCAGTTCATCGTCGACCGGTTCTTCATCGGCCGGCGGCGGCATCAGGCTGTCGGGGCTGTTGCGCGCCGGCGGGTTGAGCGCCGACAGCGGGCTGGCCAGCACTTCGGCCAGCGACTGCACGACGTCAGGGTCGTCGAGGGTTTGCAGATCCTGCATGAGCTGCGCTTCGCTGGGGCTGAGCACCTCATCGAGCACCGGCACCTGCGCTTCGCCGGGCTGCTCGTTGGCGAAGAAGCCGAGACTGGCGAGGCTGTTTTGCGCGACATCGAGCAGATGTTCGGCGGGCGCCTGCGGGTCATCGCTCAGGCGTTCGAGGTAATACTCCAGGCTGCTGATCACATCGGCCAGATGATCGAGTTGTTCCCAGCCCGGTTCGTGGGCATCGAGCATCAAATGCTCGCGAATGAAACCGTTGCAGGCCTCGACCAGACTCGCTGCTCGGGCCAGCGGAATCATCGCCAGCGCGCCGCGCACCTGTGTCAGCAGTTCGGGTAGCGATTGCAGATGCTGGCGGTCCCAATCGGCGTCGATGTAATCGACGATCATGTCCTTGGCCTGTTGCAGGCAGATGCGCGCTTCCTTGATCACGATCTGATGGATCTGCGTGAGGTCGGTGGTCGGCAGGCGCGCGTCTTCGGCGCTTTGCGTCTCCACCGTGCCGACCATGCCGGCCAGCGTCGCTTCGACGTAGAGCAAGGCCCCGGCGACGTCCATGAGAATCGCGTCGTTCGGTTCGCGCTGGCCCTGAGCGAGGCTGAGCACCACCGCCAGTTGGTCGATGATGACCTTGCGCGGCTGGCCGAAACCCAGCACCGCGAGGGTGTCGGCGATCTGTCGCAGCGGCGCGAGCAGGCTGTCCAGATCCGAAGCGTGCTGGCGGTCACTGCGCACGAACAGATCGAGGCGCTCCTTGACCCGCACCAGCTCTTCGCACAGCGCCGCCAGCACCGAGCGCATGGCATCGCGGTCGGGGCCGGCGAGGCGCGCGCGTTCTTCATCGACCATCGCGCTGTCGGGCAACGCGTCGTCCAGGGAGTAGTGATCTTTCATGCTCAGCATCTGCCCGGTGGGATGTTCGGCTTTGGCAATATAGAACAACAGGCTTTTCAGCAGCTCGGCCGGAGCCGGCTGGTTGAGCCCGACGATGCCCTGCTCGAGCAGGCGCTTGAGCTCTTGGTCGGCGTCCTTGAACAGGCTGCGCAGCGCCGGACTGTTGGCGATGACGCCCTCGCGCATGCCCTCGACCAACGCCGAGGCGACCTGCCACAACGGGCTCAACGGCGCATCGCCGCTCAGTGCTTCGAGACGGCTGAAGACTTTGGCCAGATAGCCAAGGTGCGTCTGGTCGTCCTGTTCGCGCAGCAGACCGACCAGAGCCATTTGCAGCATCTGCCGCAGTTTGCGCAGCACGTTCGGCAGATCGGGCGGTTCCAGCGCGGCGAGTGCCGCGTCGCCGAGCGGCGCCAGCTCGGGCAGTGGCGGGCTGAACAGGCTGGTTTCCGCCAGCAGGCTTTCACCGCGAGCGCTACGCAGATCGTTGATCAGCGGCAACACCACCAGCGGCAGGTCGCGGCGGGCGCTCTGCACGCGGTCAAGGTAAAGCGGCAGTTGCCCCAGGGCTTGCAGCAGCAGGTGCAAGGCCTCGTCGCGGTGTGGCACGCGTTGATGTTGCAGGGCTTCGACCAGATGCTCCATTTCTTCGGCGAGCAACGCTGCGCCGTAGAACTCGACCATTTGCAGACTGCCGTGGACCTGATGAATGTACGCCAGGCACTCGTCCAGCCCGGGGAAGGCCTGCGGATCGTCGAGCACGGCCTCGATCGCCTGATGCGCCAGCTTCAGCGTTTCGGCAATTTCGCCCTTGACCCATTCCAGGGCCACGTAGTCGTGCCGATCACCCATAACCACTCCACTCACGCTTTATCTGTCGCCGCCGGCAAGGTGAAACCGGACACCGAACGGCGCAACTGACTGGCCATTTTCGCCAGGTTGCCGATGCTCTCGGCGGTGGCCGTGGACCCCGACGAAGTCTGCGAGGTGATCTGCTGGATCACGTTCATCGTCAGCGAGATCTGCCCGGCCGAAGACGTCTGCTGTTGCGCCGCGTTGGAAATGCTCTGGATCAGCGCCGCGAGGGTCTTGGACACGCCTTCGATTTCTTCCAGGGCCACACCGGCATCCTGCGCCAGTCGCGCGCCGCGCACCACTTCGGTGGTGGTCTGCTCCATGGAAATCACCGCTTCGTTGGTGTCGGCCTGAATCGCCCGCACCAGGGTTTCGATCTGCCGGGTCGCGGCGGACGAACGCTCAGCCAGGCGCTGCACTTCGTCGGCGACCACGGCAAACCCGCGCCCGGCGTCGCCGGCCATCGATGCCTGGATCGCCGCGTTGAGGGCGAGGATGTTGGTCTGGTCGGCGATGTCATCGATCAGGCTGACGATGTCGCCGATTTCCTGAGAGGACTCGCCGAGGCGCTTGATGCGCTTGGCCGTGTCCTGAATCTGTTCGCGAATGTTGTCCATGCCGTGGATGGTGTTGTGCACCACTTCGTTACCCTTGTTGGCGATTTCCACGGAACGCTCGGCCACCGCCGACGATTCGGCAGCGTTGGCCGAGACCTGATCGATGGACTCGGCCATGTCGCTGATCGCCGTCGAAGCTTCGGAAATCTGCTGGGCCTGTTGCTCCGAGGCTTGGGCCAGATGCATGGCGGTGGCCTGGGTTTCCTGCACGGCGGCGGCAACCTGGCCGGCGGTGAGGTTGATGGTGGCGACCAGATCGCGCAATTGGTCGACGGAATAGTTGATCGAGTCGGCGATGGTGCCGGTGAAGTCCTCGGTCACCGAAGCGGTCACGGTGAGGTCGCCATCGGCGAGGTCTTCGATTTCGTCGAGCAGGCGCATGATCGCGTTCTGGTTGCGCTCGTTCTTCTCGGCGGTTTCACGCAATTGCCGATTGGTTTCGCGCACCATGACCAGACCGATGAGGATGATCGAGGCCAGCGCCAGCAAGCCCAGCACATAGCCGCCAATGGTGTCGGTGTTGCGCCCGCCGGCCAGATGCTCGAATCCGGTGGCCAAGTGCGAGGCTTCGTCGAGCAGGGTTTGCGACAGGGTGAAGATGTTGCTCGCCGATTCGCGGACCTTGAACAGCTCTGGCGAGGTTTCGAGGATTTCGTCCACCGAGCCGGAAACGAACTGGAACAGCTCGGAGATTTCGCTCAAGCGCGCACGGGCGTCGCGGTCTTCGACCTGGCTGATTTTCAGCGCCGGGTTGCCCTGCAACATGCCGTTGAGCACCAGACCGAAACGCGCGGCATCACGACCAAACGCGTCGGCGGCCTGTTGCGAGTTTTCGTCACCGGCGAGCACGGTGTTGACTGCGCCAAGAATGCGTTCAGCCAGTAGCGATTGCCGTTGCGCCATTGCCACCTGCGCCGCCGGAGCGCCGCGCTGGAGGAGGATTTCCACGACTTTTTCGTATTCGATCTGCAACTGCGGCACGGTTTCGGCCAGCGTAGCGGCGACTTGATGCAGCGACAGCACGGTCTGTTCGCTGGTGAGGATCGCATCGGTGTTTTTCAGCAGGCGCTCCCAGTCCATCTGCACCGCGCGCATTTCCGGGCGCACGGCGACGGGTGCCGGGGGCAGGCCGGTGTTCGGGTCACCCTTTTTCAGGTAACCCCAGCGCTGGGCAAAATCGTTGCGCGCATCACTGAGCAGTTTGAAGGCGGCCGCCTTGCCCGCCGCCGCTTCGGTGGCGTTCTTGGCGATGCGTTGCGAGAGCACGCGCAGTTCGCCGGCATGGCCGATGTACTGCTTGTCGTAGTTCGCCTGGGTGTTGAGGTACGCGAAGTTGGCGAACAGCAGCATGATGAACACGATCAGTGCGATAAACAGCACGATGATCTGCGCACGACTGCGCGATGCTTCTGCCGACTTGCCTGTTTTTGCTTTTGTCATCGGTCCTCGCCTATGAAACCTGCCATGGCCCTTGTGGGAGCGAGCCTTGTGGCGAGAGGATTTATCCCCGTTCGGCTGCGAAGCAGTCGCAAAAATATCGCATGCACTGACGGTGTCA
>NZ_WBRZ01000105.1:0-17234 GCF_008923895.1 Pseudomonas sp. GXM4 | reverse complement strand
GCAAGACATCGCGGTCGGTCCCCTCTCCCTCCGGGAGAGGGCTAGGGTGAGGGGCTCTTGATCTTTCAGACCTTGAACTGATTGATCAACCGCCGCTGCTGCTCGGCCAGTTTGGTCAACCCGGCGCTCGCCGAACTCGACTCATCCGCACCGCCCGCCACTTCATTCGCCACCTGACCGATATTGATCACATTGCGGTTGATGTCGTCGGCCACTGCACTTTGCTCTTCCGCCGCACTGGCGATTTGCGTGTTCATGTCATTGATCACCGACACGGCCTGGGTGATCGTCTCCAGCGCTTCGGCCGCTTTCGCCGCGTGTTGCACGCTTTCGTCGGTGCGGTTCTGGCTGTCTTCCATCACGCGCACCACATCGCGGGTGCCCTGTTGCAACTGCTGGATCATGCTCTGGATTTCTTCAGTGGCCTTTTGGGTTTTCTGCGCCAGATTGCGCACTTCATCCGCGACCACGGCAAAACCGCGACCCTGCTCGCCGGCGCGCGCGGCTTCGATTGCCGCGTTCAGTGCCAGCAGGTTGGTCTGTTCGGCGATGCCGCGAATGGCGGTGAGGATGGCGTTGATGTTTTCGCTGTCCTTGGCCAGCGTCTGCACCACCTCGACAGCTTTGCCGATTTCCACCGCCAGTACGCCAATCGAATTCGAGGTGTCGCGCACGATCTGCATGCCTTGGCTGGCGGCCTGGTCGGCGTGGCTTGCCGCTTGTGCTGCCTGGGTGGCGTTGCGTGCCACGTCCTGGGCGGTGGCGGTCATTTCCTGCACCGCTGTCGCCACCTGATCGATTTCGGCCATTTGTTTCTGCACGCCGATGTTGGTGCGGATGGCGATGTCGGCGGTGTGTTCCGAGGAATCGCTGACGCTCTGCACCGAGGTCACCACTTGGGTGATCATCGCCTGCAACTTGCCGAGGAAAGTGTTGAAGCCTTTGGCAATCGAGCCCAATTCGTCGCTGCGGTCGCTGCTCAAACGCCGGGTCAGATCACCTTCGCCCTGAGCGATGTCATCGAGCATGGCGACCATTTGTTTGAGTGGCCGCGCGATGCCGTGACCCACCAGCCAGATCACCAGCAGGCCAATGCCGGCAATGATCAGGCCGACCATGGCCATGCCGAAGGTGTCGGATTTGCGCTGGGCATCAAGATCAGCCTGGAGGTTTTGCAGATCGGCCATGACCGCGTTGAGCGGCAATTGCAGCATCAGTGTCCAGCGCGCGTCGGTCTGGCCGATGCCGAACGGCAGGTACAGTTCGATACGACCCTTGGCCTGATTCACCGAATAGGTGACCTCGTCGCGCTTGAGGTTGGCGAGATTGCTGGCCTGTTCGGCGTCGAGGATGTCGCTGACTTTTTCACCGAATTTGCTCGAGTCCTTGGTGTAGGCAACGATCCGCCCGTTGCCGCCGACCAGAGCCATTTCACCGGCGCCGCTGTAAAGCTTCTGATTGGCGGCGAGCAGCATGTCCTGAATGAAGTTCACCGAGAGGTCGGCGCCGACGATGCCCTGGAACGCGCCGTTGACCATGATCGGTTCGATGAACGAGGCGAGCATGACGATCTTGTCACCGACCTTGTACGGTGCCGGGTCGATCACGCAGGGTTTCTTCGTCTCTTTCGAGCACAGGTAGTACTCGCTGGCGCGTATGCCGGTGGACAAGGTTTTCTGGTCGTCGACATCGGCCAGTTTGTCCACGCCCAGGCTGCCGTCGGTATTGCGGAACCACCACGGCAAAAAGCGCCCGGTGGCCGGGTCGATACCGACCACGGCGCTGCCGATGTAGGCCGCGTCATTGTGGTCTAGTGCGTTTTTTTCCCAGCCGATGTAGGTGCCGAGAATCTTCGGGTTCTTTTCTACGTTTTCCTTGATCAGGCTGATCAGTTGCTCGCGGCTGACGCTCAGGCGCGGCTGGCCGTCGGCGCCGGTTGTACCGAGCAGGGCGTTGACGCGCACCAGGCCGCCGGCAATCAGCAGCGGCGCTTCGAGTTCGCGCTGGATCTGGCTGACCTGGGTCTGCGCCAGCGAGGTCAGGCGCTGTTCGATGACTTGCTCGAACTGCGCCTGGGTGCGCTGTTGCACCATTTCTTGAGTGCGGGCGCCGGAAAACAGCGCGTACAGCACCAGCGCCGCGACCACGCTGAGAACGATGGCGCCGGCCAGGGCGGCGACGGAAAACTGGATCGACTTGAACTTCATGGGAGCTCCGCACGCAAGAGGACAATCTGCGAGGGATTTATCGGCGGGGTGTGCAGGGCCATGAGAGACGTTGGTCGGAATCGGCCCGCGATGTCGCTGATGGATCGGTGCACGGCGGATTCAATGCGCGTTGAGGAATTTCCAGCCAGACTTGCGGCCTTAGGTGGATGTACGCGCAATGCGTCCGTTGTATCTGGCGCCGATACAATTAGCCGCCTAGGATACGCCTCAGGTTTTCAGGGAGCTTTTGAATGAACAAGACATTAGTGGTAAGTGCTTTGAGCGCAGCGCTGTTGCTGGCCGGTTGTCAGTCGGTCAACACTACCAGCGGCGGTGCCGTGGGCGTGGAGCGCAAGCAGTACATGTTCAGCATGCTGTCCTCGCAAGAGGTCGATCAGATGTACGCGCAGTCGTATCAGAAGACCGTCGGCGAGGCGTCGAGCAAAGGTGTGCTGGACAAGACCAGCCCGGAAGCCAAGCGCGTGCAGACCATCGCCAACCGCTTGATCGCCCAGGCGCCAACCTTCCGCCCGGACGCGGCGCAGTGGCAATGGGAAGTCAATCTGATCAAGAGCGATGAGCTCAACGCCAACTGCGGTCCCGGCGGCAAGATCATCTTCTACACCGGGCTAATCGACAGTCTGAAACTCACCGACGATGAAATCGCTGCGGTCATGGGCCATGAAATCGCCCACGCCCTGCGCGAGCACGGTCGTGAAGCGATGTCCAAGGCATACGGGATGGAGATGGCGAAGCAGGGCGCCGGTGCCTTGTTCGGTCTGGGCCAGGACAGCCTGGCGCTGGCCGACACCGTGGCCAACTACGGCATGACCTTGCCCAACAGCCGCGCCAACGAAAACGAAGCCGACCTGATCGGCCTGGAACTGGCCGCCCGCGCCGGCTACAACCCGAACGCGGCAATCACCCTGTGGGACAAGATGAGCAAGGCTTCCGAAGGCGCGCCACCGGAATTCATGAGCACTCACCCGGCATCCAGCAGCCGCATTGCTGCGTTGCAGGCAGCGATTCCGAAGGTGATGCCGTTGTACGAAAAAGCCCCGAAGTCCTGAGATTGACGGGGTCATGATCGTTCCCACGCTCTGCGTGGGAATGCCGCAAGGGACGCTCCGCGTTCCAAGCGGGACGCAGAGCGTCCCCGGCTGCATTCCCACGCGGAGCGTGGGAACGATCCTTCTCTCAGGGTTAAACCCAGCCGCTGCTCTGCATCGCTTTATAAACCGCAACAATCGCCAGAATCATGAACGCCGAAGCCGCGAGGCGGCGGATCAGGGTCAGCGGCAGTTTCTCTGCAGCAAAGTTACCCGCCAGGACCACCGGCACGTTGGCAATCAGCATGCCCACGGTGGTGCCGATAATCACCAGCCAAAGTTCCGGATATTGCGCGGCGAGCATCACCGTGGCGATCTGCGTCTTGTCGCCAATTTCCGCGAGGAAGAACGCGATCAGCGTGGTCAGGAACGGCCCGAACTTGCGCGCCGTGCTGGCTTCGTCGTCATCCATTTTGTCCGGGACCAGGGTCCACAGTGCCGTGGCGGCGAAGCTGGCGGCGAGGATCCAGTGCAGGACGGCGTCGGAGAAGAAACTGCCGACCCAGGCACCTACCGCACCGGCTGCTGCGTGGTTGGCCAAAGTCGCGGCGACAATCCCGGCGATGATCGGCCAGGGTTTGCGAAAGCGAGCGGCGAGAATCAGCGCGAGCAGTTGCGTCTTGTCGCCGATTTCGGCCAAGGCAACGATAGCGGTGGGAACGAGTAGCGAGTCCAGCATCAGGGATTTCCTAAGGGGCGGGTCGACACGGCTATGACACGTACAGCCTTCCCGCCCCGGGTAAGGTGTGCGTGTCATAGGTCTTGTCAAACCCTGCGATCCGTCTGGTGCGGACGCTTGGGTCGCATACGCCATGATCTGAGGATCAAGTATGTTGACGTATGCCGGACGAGCATGGCGCTCGTGGGAGACTACTCCCCTAGGACGGAGCGGATTCTGCCTAGGCAAATCCGATTGGGCAAGAACAAATTTTCAGCCGCGCTTGGTCCGGTAGATCCGGAAACCATTGCCTTCAGCCTTGATCGCACACACGCCCAGGTGCTCCTCGATCAACGGCTGATACTTGAGGAAGCTGTTCGCCACAAGGCGCAGTTCGCCACCGTTTTTCAGATGTTTCGCTGCTTTTCGCAGCAGGTTCTCCGTAGCGAAATAATCGGTGTGCACGCCGACATGGAACGGCGGATTGCTCAGAATCGCGCTCAAACCCATTGGCGCGGCATCGATGCCGTCGCCGGTCAGCACTTCCGCCTCCAGACCGTTGGCGGCCAGGGTCAGACGGCTGCTGGCGGCGGCGAACGCGTCGACATCCAGCAACGTCACCTGATTGTGCGGATAGCGACGTTTCACCGCAGCCCCGAGCACGCCGGCGCCGCAACCGAAGTCGAGCAGATGGCCGCTCGGCAGTTTGTCCAGATGCTCCAGCAGCAGGGCGCTGCCGCGATCCAGGCGCCCATGGCTGAACACGCCCGGCAGGCTGATGACTTTCAACGGCCCTTCGGCCAGCGGCAGTTCGTACGTCTGCGCAAGACTTTCCAGGGATTTCGCTTCAGGCGCATTGGCCACGGTGACTTGCCAGAGCTGGCAGTGCCGTGCGCTGTCGAGTTTGCGTGGCTTGCCGAACGGATTGAGCTGCTTGGATGCGCCTTCGATGCCGCTGCGTTTTTCCCCGACCAGAAACACCTCACGCCCGGCCAGACGCGACGCCACGGCGTTGAGGATGTAATCGGTCAGGTCCTTGGACTTGGGCAGGAACACCACAGCGCTGTCGAACTCGCGCTCCGGGACATTCACGCCGAACTGGCTGCGGCCCTCGAAACGCGCGTCCAGTGCGGCTTGGTCGCCAGCGTGCCAGCACCAGCCGAACGCATTCGGCAGACGCCCGAGCAGATCATCGGCGGGCAGGCCGGCCAACAGCAGCGAACCCTGGAATAACTCGGCCTGACGAAGCAGTACTTCACTGCGCGGATCCATAACTGCTCCTTGAAAAAAAGTGCCGCAGTTTATCAACTGACGACCCGCAGCGCCTCACCGCTGAAGAACGCCTGGGCGTTTTCGCTCAGTTGCCCGACGATACGCTGGCGCGCCTCGCGACTGCCCCAAGCGTTATGCGGGGTGACGATCAGGCGCGGGATATCGGCGGCGAGCAGCGGATTGCCCTGGGTCGGTGGCTCGACACTCAACACATCGGTCGCCGCACCGCCGAGGTGGCCGCTACGCAAAGCGTCGGCCAGCGCCTGCTCGTCGATCAAGCCGCCACGAGCGGTATTGACCACAAATGCGCCGGGCTTCATCGCGGCCAGTTCGCCGGCGCCGATGAAGTTCCGGGTGTGCTCGTTGAGCGGGCAGTGCAGGGTCAGGGCGTCGATTTGCGGCAGCAGTTCTTCCAGCGGCAGGCGATCCGGCCGAGCCGGGCGCCCCGGAATCTGCCCGAGCAACACGCGCATGCCGAACGCTTCGGCCAGTCGCGCCACGGCGCCACCGAGTTCGCCATGACCGAGCAGGCCGAGGGTTTTGCCTTGCAGTTCGACGATCGGGTAGTCGAGCAGACAGAACTGTTTCGCCTGTTGCCAGCGGCCTGCGCCCACAGCCTTTTGATAGTCGGCCAGGCGTGTGGCGAGGTTGAGCAACAGCATGATCGTGTGTTGCGCCACCGACGGCGTGCCGTAAGCCTGGCAATTGCACACGGTGATGCCGTGAGCGCGGGCGGCAGCGAGGTCGACGTTGTTGGTGCCGGTGGCGCTGATCAGGATCAGTTTCAGTTGCGGGTTGGCAGCCATTGCAGCGGCGTCGATCACGACTTTGTTGGTGATCGCCACACTGGCGCCGTGCAGGCGTTCGCTGACCTGTTCCGGCAGAGTCTGGGCGAACAGCTGCAAGTCGCTGAAGCATTCGCGCAACGGACCGAGGTCCAGATCGCCGAGATCCAGCGAAGGGTGATCAAGGAATACCGCGCGGCGCGTGTTCGTCATCAACTGTACCTTTTGTGCTGTGAGCGGAGGGCGTACTCTGCCGAGCCTACCAGATGAAACAAATCGTTACGCTGACCCCGCAGCGGACACATAACCCCGTGGCGAGGGGATTTAGCGAAACGTCGCACCGCCCCGATCGGCTGCGCAGCAGTCGCAAAATCATT
Organism: Pseudomonas sp. GXM4; assembly: GCF_008923895.1. NCBI lineage: Bacteria > Pseudomonadati > Pseudomonadota > Gammaproteobacteria > Pseudomonadales > Pseudomonadaceae > Pseudomonas > Pseudomonas sp. GXM4. Next base: position 10,826 of record NZ_WBRZ01000105.1, on the reverse strand, counting down.
GCCTGCGGGCCAGACAGAAGTTTTTGGGGCTGCTTCGCAACCCAACGGGGATAAATCCCCTCGCCACGGGACTGTGTTCTTTACAGATGTTTTATTGACCAAGCTGCCCCAAAGGAGCCCCCATGTACTGGACCGAGTTCTTGACCGTTGCCCTGATCCACTTGCTGGCCGTGGCCAGCCCCGGCCCGGACTTTGCCGTGGTCGTGCGCGAGAGCGTGACCCATGGTCGCCGCGCCGGCACCTGGACCGCGCTGGGCGTGGGCTCGGCGATTTTCCTGCATGTCGGCTATTCGTTGCTCGGCATCGGTCTGATCGTGTCGCAATCGATCGTGCTGTTCAACGCGCTGAAGTGGGCCGCCGCCGCGTATCTGCTTTACATCGGCTTCAAGGCCTTGCGCGCACAACCGGCGAAAACCGTCACCGATGACTTGCACCGGGAAACCGGCGTACGCACCGCGCGGGGCGCGTTCACCTCAGGCTTCGTCACCAACGGCCTGAACCCGAAAGCCACGCTGTTTTTCCTCTCGCTGTTCACCGTGGTGATCAACCCGCACACGCCGCTGGCGGTGCAGGCCGGTTATGGCGTTTACCTGGCGGTGGCGACGGCGATCTGGTTCTGCCTGGTGGCGATGCTGTTCAGCCAACAACGCGTGCGCGCCGGCTTCGCGCGCATGGGCCACTGGTTCGACCGCACCATGGGCGCGGTGCTGATTGCTCTCGGCGTGAAAATCGCGTTCACCGAGATGCATTGAGAACTGGAATACATCAATCCCTGTGGGAGCGAGCCTGCTCGCGAAAGCGCCAGTCCAGTCACCAAAAGTGTCGACTGACCCGACGCCTTCGCGAGCAGGCTCGCTCCCACCGGTCGTGTTTTCTTCAATTTCGGCCCGAAATGCTGGCGCAAAGCTAGCATTTGTACAGCTCTGCAAATCATTCCTTTGGCTGATTTGACTGTCATGCAGGCGCACTAGAGTACGAATCTCTCCGCCAACACCGTGCAGTCAGAAAAGGGATTCTTATGTTGCAGACTCGGGTCATTCCGCCGGCCGATGGGGCCTACCAGTATCCATTGCTGATCAAACGGCTGCTGATGTCCGGCGCCCGTTACGAGAAAACCCGCGAAATCATCTACCGCGACCAGTTGCGCTACAGCTATCCGACCCTGATCGAGCGGGTTGCGCGGCTGGCCAACGTGCTCACGGCTGCTGGCGTGAAGGCCGGTGACACCGTGGCGGTGATGGACTGGGACAGCCACCGTTATCTGGAATGCATGTTCGCCATTCCGATGATCGGCGCGGTGATCCACACCATCAATGTGCGTCTGTCGCCCGAGCAGATCCTCTACACCATGAACCACGCCGAGGACCGCTTCGTGCTGGTCAACAGTGAGTTCGTCGGGCTGTATCAGGCCATCGCGCCGCAGCTGACCACGGTGGAGAAAACCCTGCTGCTGACCGATCTCCCGGAGAAAACCGCAGAGCTGCCGAACCTCGTCGGCGAATACGAGCAACTGCTGGCCGCTGCCAGCGCGCAATACGATTTCCAGGACTTCGACGAAAACTCGGTCGCCACCACGTTCTACACCACCGGCACTACGGGCAATCCGAAAGGCGTGTATTTCACCCATCGGCAACTGGTGCTGCACACCATCGGCGTGGCGACGATCATGGGTTCGATCGACAGCGTACGCCTGCTCGGCACCAACGATGTGTACATGCCGATCACGCCGATGTTCCACGTCCACGCCTGGGGTTTGCCGTACGTGGCGACCATGCTCGGGCTCAAGCAGGTTTATCCGGGGCGCTACGATCCGGAGTATCTGGTGGAGTTGTGGCGCAAGGAGAAGGTCACCTTTTCCCATTGCGTGCCGACCATCCTGCAGATGCTGCTCAACGCCAAAGCCGCGCAGGGTGCCGACTTCGGCGGCTGGAAAATCGTCATCGGCGGCAGCGCACTCAATCGCAGTCTTTATGAAAACGCCAAGGCCCGTGGCATTCAGCTGACAGCCGCTTACGGCATGTCGGAAACCGGGCCGCTGGTGTCTTGCGCGCACCTCAACGACGAATTGATGGCCGGCAGCGAGGACGAACGCACCACTTACCGGATCAAGGCCGGCGTGCCGGGGCCGTTGGTCGAAGCGGCGATCGTCGACGGCGCGGGCAACTTCCTTCCGGCCGACGGCGAAACCCAGGGCGAACTGGTGCTGCGCGCGCCATGGCTGACCGAAGGTTATTTCAACGAACCGCAGAAGGGCGCCGAGCTCTGGGCCGGCGGCTGGCTGCACACCGGCGACGTCGCCACGCTCGACAGCATGGGCGTGATCGATATTCGTGATCGCATCAAGGACGTGATCAAGACCGGCGGCGAGTGGATCTCCTCACTCGACCTCGAAGACCTCATCAGCCGGCATGCGGCGGTACGCGAAGTAGCAGTGGTGGGCATCGCCGATCCTCAGTGGGGCGAGCGCCCGTTTGCCTTGCTGGTGGTCCGCGAAGGGCAGGTGATCGGTGCACGGGAACTGAAGGAGCACCTCAAGCCGTTCGTCGAACTGGGGCACCTGAGCAAGTGGGCGATCCCCAGTCAGATCGCCCTTGTTACCGAAATTCCCAAGACCAGTGTCGGCAAGCTCGACAAGAAGCGCATCCGCCTCGACATCACTGAATGGCAGGCCAACAACAGCACCTTCCTTTCGACACTTTAAATGCCTGCTGGCGCGCCGAAACCGGCGCGCCAGACCCACCAAGCAAGCGCTTGGCTTGTGAAATCGAAAAAATCAGCCATCCTTGCCGTGCCGACGTGTGTCGGACTGGCGAAAGGACTGTTCCAGAGTGGTTGGCGGCTGCAAATCACACTTTAGAGGGATCAAGCACTACCACCCGCTGGCTATAGTCCGCTCAAGGACTTTTTGAAAACGGAGCACACGCACTGAACGGGGCGAGCAACTCTGGAACGATTTCGGGCAGCCCTGGCGCCCGGTCCTCCACAGCGTTTTTAAAAGTACTCACTGCCATAACAATAATGCACATGGAGTAGCGTCGATGACCTCAGTAAACCAGTTCTGGCGCCGGGCGAAACTGCCTCTGGCGGTCAGTCTTGCCTCCTCGCTCGCCGGGCCTGCATTCGGCGTCAGTTTCAACGTCGGTGAAATCGAAGGCCAGTTCGACTCGTCCCTGTCGATCGGTGCCAGTTGGTCTACTCAGAGCCCGAACAAGAACCTCATCGGCGTCAACAACGGCGGCCGCGGCCTGTCGCAGACCTCCGATGACGGTCACGCCAACTTCAAGAGCGGCGAAACCTTCTCGAAGATCTTCAAGGGCATCCATGACCTTGAACTGAAATACGGCGACACCGGCGTGTTCGTCCGTGGCAAGTACTGGTATGACTTCGAACTGAAGGACGAGAGCCGCGAATTCAAGGACATCAGCGACAGCAACCGCAAAGAGGGCGCCAAGTCCTCCGGCGGGCAGATCCTCGACGCCTTCGTCTACCACAACTACGCGATTGCCGATCAGCCGGGTTCCGTGCGTCTGGGCAAGCAGGTAGTGAGCTGGGGTGAAAGTACCTTCATCGGCGGCGGTATCAACTCGATCAACCCGATCGACGTCTCCGCGTTCCGTCGTCCGGGCGCCGAGATCAAGGAAGGCCTGATTCCGGTCAACATGTTCTACGTGTCGCAGAGCCTCACCGATAACCTCTCGGCCGAAGCGTTCTACCAACTGGAATGGGATCAGACCGTCGTCGACAACTGCGGCACCTTCTTCTCGCAGCCAGACATCGTTGCCGACGGTTGCGACAACAATTTGCGCGTACTGAACAAGCGTTCGCAGATTCCGGCGATCGCTTTGGGACCGTTGGCCGCCAACGGTGTGAACGTCGACGAAGAAGGCGTGCTGGTGCGCCGTGGGCCGGACCGTGACGCGCGCGATAGCGGTCAGTGGGGTGCGTCCCTCAAATACATGTTCGAGCCACTCGACACCGAGTTCGGCGCCTACTTCATGAACTACCACAGCCGTGCGCCGATTTTCAGCGCCACCGGCGCACCGCAATCGGTCTACAACACCGCCGCCGGTCTGCCGGGGCCGTTTGCCGCGCTCGCACCGCTGCTGGTTGCGGGCAATTCGAATTACTTCATCGAATACCCGGAAGACATTCGTCTCTACGGTCTGAGCTTCTCCACCACCCTGCCTACCGGTACGGCGTGGAGCGGTGAGATCAGCTACCGTCCGAACGCGCCGGTACAACTGAACTCCACCGACATCCTGTTTGCCGGCGTGCGCCCGCTGGGCGGCGCGCTGACCAACGCTTCGCTGCTGACCGGCGTGCCGGGTCAGGATCTGCATGGCTATGAGCGCAAGGAAATCACCCAGATCCAGACGACGTTCACGCACTTCTTCGATCAGGTCATGGGCGCCAGCCGTCTGACCCTCGTCGGTGAAGTCGGCGCGACCTACGTCGGTGGCCTGGAAAGCCGTTCCGACAAGCGCTATGGCCGTGACCCGGTCTACGGTCCGGGTGAGTTGCCGGCCACTGGCGGTATCGATACCTGCGCCAACATCCTCAACAACAGCACCATCAACGGCGCCGGTCCCGGGTCGCCGCAGAACAACCGCAGCCGCAATTGCGAAAACGACGGTTTCACCACGTCGATGTCGTGGGGCTACCGTGGTCGGGCGATCTGGGAATACAACGACGTGTTTGCCGGTGTGAACCTGAAGCCGAACGTGGCCTGGTCCCACGACGTCAGCGGTTACTCGCCAGGCCCTGGCGGCAACTTCGAGGAAGGTCGCAAAGCGGTCAGCCTGGGCGTCGATGCCGAGTACCAGAACACCTACACCGCGAGCCTGGCCTACACCAATTTCTTCGACGGCAAGTACACCACCGTGGATGACCGCGACTTCGTGGCGCTCAGCTTCGGCGTGAACTTCTAAGCACTGCATTTCAGGACGAACGAATTTATGAAAATAACAAAGAGTCTGTTCCACGCCGGTGTTCTGGGCCTGTCGCTGCTGGCGACCAGTGTCATGGCGGCGGTGCCTGCTGCCGAAGCGGACAAACTGGGCAAGAGCCTGACGCCGATGGGCGCGGAAATGGCCGGTAATGCCGACGGTTCGATCCCGGCCTGGAAACCGCTGCCGAAGAATGCCGGCAGCGTCGACAGCAAAGGCTTCCTGTCCAACCCTTACGCCAGTGAGCAACCGCTGTTCACCATCACTGCCAAGGATGTCGACAAGTACAAGGACAAGCTTGCCCCGGGCCAGTACGCGATGTTCAAGCGCTATCCGGAAACCTTCAAGATGCCGGTCTATCCGTCCCATCGCGGCGCCACCGTGCCGGATGACGTGTTCGCCGCGATCAAGAAGAACGCCACCAGCACCAACCTGGTGTCCGGCGGCAACGGTCTGGAAAACTTCGATACCGCCGTGCCGTTCCCGATCCCGAAAACCGGTGTGGAAGTGATCTGGAACCACATCACCCGCTATCGCGGCGGCAGCGTGACCCGTCTGGTGACCCAGGCCACGCCGCAACCGAACGGCTCGTACAGCCTGGTGTACTTCCAGGATCAGTTCGTATTCCGCGACAAGATGAAGGACTACGATCCGGCGAACCCGGGCAACATCCTGTTCTACTTCAAGCAGAAAGTGACCGCGCCGGCGCGTCTGGCCGGTGGCGTACTGCTGGTGCACGAGACCCTCGATCAGGTCAAGGAGCCGCGTTCGGCGTGGGTCTACAACGCCGGTCAGCGTCGTGTGCGCCGTGCACCGCAAGTGTCGTATGACGGCCCGGGTACCGCCGCCGACGGCCTGCGTACCTCGGACAACCTCGACATGTACAACGGTGCGCCGGATCGTTACGACTGGAAGCTCGAAGGCAAGAAAGAGATGTACATCGCCTCCGACAGCTACAAGCTCGACGATCCGAAGCTGAAGTACTCGGACATCATCAAGGCCGGCCACATCAATCAGGACCTGGCACGCTACGAGCTGCGCCGCGTCTGGCACGTGGTCGCGACCCTGAAGGAAGGCCAGCGCCACATCTACGCCAAGCGTGACTTCTACATCGACGAGGACACCTGGCAGGCAGCGGTCATCGACCACTACGACGGTCGTGGCCAACTGTGGCGTGTAGCCGAGGCACATGCCGAGAACTACTACGACAAGCAAGTGCCGTGGTACGCCCTCGAAACCCTCTACGACCTGCAGTCCGGCCGCTATCTGGCACTGGGCATGAAGAACGAAGAGAAGCAGGCGTACGACTTCGGCTTCACCGCCACCACCAGCGACTTCACCCCGGCCGCTCTGCGTCAGGATGGTGTTCGCTAAACCTGCGTAAACCCGAGGCCGCATCCGCGTGAAAACGCCCCGACCGGTTCGGGGCGTTTTTGTGTCTGTAGCCTTTTTGTAGCCATTTGTAGCAGCAACCTTCATAACCGGTTCGATTAAGGCTAGGCTGCGGACATCTGCAACGCCGCCAATCGCCTTCGAACAAGAGCCGGCCATGACTGATCTGTCCCCACTTCCGGGTCCCGCAAGCATCACCGTCGCAGCACTGGACGGGCGTTTTTTCCGCCCGCCGCTGCCTGATGGCTATGTCTTGCGGCCGCGCCTTTGCCAGCGTCTGCAGGCCGGGCTCGGAGGTCGGTTGCTGCTGGTCAGCGCCCCGGCCGGGTTCGGCAAAAGCTCGCTGGCGGTGGAGTTCTGTCAAAGCCTGCCGGCGCATTGGCAAAGTCTCTGGCTGGGCTTGAGCCCACGAGACAGCGATCCCGGACGTTTTCTTGAGCGCTTGCTTGAAGGGCTACAGGACTATTTTCCTGCGTTGGGCGCTGGCGCTCTCGGTCTGCTGAAAATGCGTCAGCGCCATCAGCCATTTGCGTTCGAAGAGTGGCTCGACGGTCTGCTCGATGAGCTGGCGCTGCATCTCGATCCTGCCGCGCCGTTGCTGCTGGTGCTCGACGACTACCACCTCGCCCAGGGGCCGGTGCTGGATCGTTGCCTGCAATTTTTCCTCAATCATCTGCCCGATGGCTTGCTGGTGATGGTCACCAGCCGTCAGCGCCCGGACTGGCATCTGGCGCGTCTGCGCCTGTCGCGGCAGTTGCTCGAGCTGCACGAACAGGACTTGCGCCTGACCCACGACGAGGCCCTGACCTTGCTCGACCGCCACAGCAGCTCACTGCGCGGCGAAGCACTGGAAAGCCTGATCCAGCGCAGCGAAGGCTGGGTCGCCGGCCTGCGCTTCTGGCTGCTGGCGGTGGCCGAGGCGGGCAACGATGCCGCGCTGCCGCAAGCACTGAACGGCGGCGAAGGGTTGATCCGCGATTATCTGCTCGAAGAAGTCATCGATTGCCTGCCAGCCGAAGTGCAATCCTTCCTCTACGAAACCGCTCCGCAGGAACGCTTTTGCAGCGAGCTGTGCGACGCCGTCCGCGAAGCCCACGACAGCGCCGAGATCCTGCGCTTTCTGCTCGCCCATCAGGTGTTTCTGGTGCCGCTGGACGAGCACGGTCATTGGTATCGCTATCACCATCTGTTCTCCGACTTGTTGCGCAGCCGGCCAATCGCCCAGGCGATGGTGCCCAACGCCACCCTGCATTTGCGCGCCTGCCGCTGGTTCAACGCACAGGGCTTGCTCGACGAGGCGGTGGAACAGGCGTTGCGTGCCGGGCATCTCGATGTCGCGGCAAATCTCGTACAGAACCTGTCCGAAGAACAGCTGCTCGCCGAGCAGAACGTCGGCATGCTGCTGCGCTGGAAAATGGACTTGCCCGACAGCCTGCTGATCAGCACGCCACGGCTGATTGTGCTCTACAGCTGGGCGCTGGGGCTGGCCTGTCAGCTCGATGCCGCTGAAGAGCTGGCAAGCCATTTGAGCCGTTTCCTGCCGGCGCCTTCGGCCACTGCGCAGAAATCCATGCTGGCGCAATGGCTGGCGCTGAGCGGGATCATCGCTCGCGGACGCGGCCATCGCGAACTGACCCTGCGCTATTGCAGTGAAGCGCTGGAGAGCCTGCCGGCCAAGCGTTATGGCCAGCGGCTGATGTGCCTGTCGACCTTGTCCAATCTGGCGATCGCCGACGGTGATCTGTGGCGCGCCCGTGGCCTGAACCGTGAATCCCTCGAGCTGGCGCAACGGGTCGGCAATCCATTATTCGAAGCACTGGCGCATTACGACAGGGCGCGGGTTCTGCAATCGCGGGGCGAGATTCTGCGTGCGCTGGATGAAGTGCATCAGGGCCTGGAACGCTTGCGCGGTCTGTCGCCGCAACGACTGTACGCCGTGCGCGCACGGCTGACGTTGTATGAAGGTTTCCTGCTGGCGATGCGTTTGCAGCCGCAGGCTGCACGCGTACGCCTGCTGGCCGGCATTGGCGAAGCGCGCGCCTGTCGCGACATCAGCGTGCTGATCGGCCACTGCGTGATTGCCCGCCTCGACGGCGCCAGCGGCGAGTTCGCCAAGGCCTTCGCCGAACTCGCCGAGGCCGAACGCCTGATGCACATCTGGGACGTACCGCCGATTTACTATCTGGCGATGATCACTCTGGTCAAATGCGAGCTGTGGCTGGCTCAGGGCCGGATTGATCTTGCCGAGGCGTGGCTTGCACGATTGGGCCAGACCTACACCGGCGAAAACGCTGCGGCACCGCCGGAATTCCATCCGCAACTGCCGTTGCATGTGGAGCTGCAACAGGCGCTGCTCGATGTGATTCAGGGGCAGCCGATGCTCGCCGAAGGGCGGTTAAACGTGTTGCATGAAAACGGCCAGCGGACCGGACGCCAGTTGCTCAGTGTGATGGCGTTGACGCAGAAGGTGGCGCTGTTGCTGTCGAGTGGACGCGAGCCCGAGGCGCGCAAAACCTTGAATCTGGCGCTGGAAGCTGCCGCCGGCGGCGTCTTCCAACCCTTCGATGCGCTGCTGAAAAACCAAACCGACTGGATGCGCGGACAACTGCAGACGCTCACTTGCAACGCGGTGAGCCAGCAATTGCTCACGCATTTTCCAACAGCTGCGCCGCGACCGAGCGTAGAAAACTCAACTACCGAACAACTCAGCAGCCGGGAATTGGCGGTGCTGCGCCTGATCGCTCAAGGCTGTTCCAATCAGGAAATCAGCGAGCAGTTGTTCATTTCCCTGCACACCGTGAAAACCCATGCCAGCCATATCAACAGCAAGCTCGGGGTTGAGCGGCGTACGCAGGCAGTGGCGCGGGCGAAGGCGTTGGGGTTATTGCTCTAGCGACGGTAAAATTCGCCATCGGCCGTTGCCAACGGCGTTGACCCTGTCCAGGATTTTTCCATGACCACGCCCAGCCCTGCACTTATCCGCGAAACCTTCCCCGTCGGCCCATTGCAGTGCAACTGCACCATCATCGGCGACCCGCTCACAAAAAAAGCCATCGTCGTCGATCCCGGCGGCAACCCTGATCTGATCATGGCGCGCCTCGACGCCCATGGCCTGAAAGTCGTCAGCATCATCCATACCCACGCGCATCTCGATCACTTTCTCGCTTCAGGGCAGATGAAGGAGAAAACCGGTGCGACCCTGCATCTGCACAAGGAAGACCAGTTCCTCTGGGACAACCTTGAAATGCAATGCCAGATGTTCGGCGTGCCGTACACCCCGGTGCCGTCGCCGGATCGTTGGCTGAGCGATGACGAAGAACTCGCCTGCGGTTGCGGCGTGGCCCTGCACACGCCGGGACATACACCCGGTTCCATGAGCTTCTGGTTTTCCGAGGCTAAGCTGTTGATAGCCGGCGACACGCTGTTTCGTCGCGGGGTAGGGCGCACGGATTTGTGGGGTGGCGATCAGGCGACCATCGTGCGTTCGATCAAGCAGCGGCTGTATACGCTGGACGAGGACGCAACGGTTGTCACCGGGCACGGTCCGGATACGCGTCTGGGTGATGAGATGCGCGAGAACCCGTTTGTGCGTGCCTGAATTTTTTGTCACGGGTGTGCGGCGGAATTTTTGCGCATTGTCATGATCCAACGCCCGCGCAGGTCCATTGATTGATCAGTGGCCGCTGCACCACAGAATGCAAAAAGACCAGGAGCTCTCCATGTTCACCACGCGTCGTTTGATTATTGTCGCTACTGCCGTGGCCGTGCTGTCCGGCTGCGCCTCGCCCAATCCGTATGACAATCAGGGTCAGGCCGACGGTGGCTCGCAAGGCATGAGCAAAACCGCCAAATACGGTGGCCTCGGTGCGCTGGCCGGTGCACTCGCCGGTGCCGCCATCGGCCACGACAACCGTGGCAAGGGCGCCTTGATCGGCGCTGCCGTGGTCGGTGCTTCCGCAGCAGGCTACGGCTACTACGCCGACCAGCAGGAAAAGAAACTGCGCGCGAGCATGGCCAACACTGGCGTTGAAGTGCAGCGTCAGGGCGATCAGATCAAGCTGATCATGCCGGGCAACATCACCTTCGCCACCGATTCGGCGAACATCGCTTCCAGCTTCTATCAACCGCTGAACAACCTGGCCAACTCGCTAAAAGAGTTCAACCAGAACCAGATCGAAATCGTCGGCTACACCGACAGCACCGGCAGCCGCCAGCACAACATGGACCTGTCCCAACGTCGTGCGCAGAGCGTGGCGACCTACCTGACCTCTCAAGGTGTCAGCGGTGCCAACCTGTCGGCCCGTGGCGCCGGCCCGGATAACCCGATTGCCAGCAATGGTGACGCCAATGGCCGCGCACAGAACCGCCGGGTCGAAGTCAATCTGAAGGCTATTCCGGGTCAGCAGTACGGTGGTCAGCAGCAACAGCCGGGTACGGTGCAGCAGTATCCGTAAGCGATGGCCTGAATAAAGAAATGCCCGATCCTGT
>NZ_WBRZ01000104.1:0-17249 GCF_008923895.1 Pseudomonas sp. GXM4 | reverse complement strand
TATGATTGCTCTCATACATAAAGTTGTACAAGAGCCATAAACTTGTAGAGCTAATACTCAACTATCGTGCTGACTGGTCACTTTCAAGATATCGGTATAAGTGACAATAACGCTCTGCCCTACTTTCAGATCCTTCAACTTGGCCTGAATCTCCGGCTTCTTCACATCGAGCGTCTTCGATTGTCCGGATGGATTTTGGAGGGTGACCTGATTGGTCTTCAAATCAATTTTGCTGATTTTCAGCTGCACCTGAACCTGACGATAGGCCTCGCCGCCCGGGTTATCGCTGCCCGGGGCCTTGCGCAGTTCGCCAGTGCGCTCGGTGGTGCCTGGCAAACCTTTATCTACATCGGTGTCGAGATAAGCGGCGACAGATCGCTGCACCTCGATCTTCACCAGGTCCCCTACTTTGAGATTGGCAAGATTTTTCGCTTTCTCGCTGAGCTGAACGTGGACCTGACGTCCTTCGGGGCCTTCTAGCACGACCTGGTGATTGGCCGGGTCGACAGCGAGCACTTTGGTGGTAACGGAATCGGCCTCAACGACGGCGGATAACGGAATGTCGGCAGCCAGAGCGCCGAAACTCGTGACAGAAAGCAGCGTTGCGAGAGTGATGGCCTTGGCCAGAGCGTCGAGCTTCATATGCATTACTTTCCCTGTGATGAAATGGCGACACCCGCCACCGAAAACACTTCAGCGGCGGGCGTGCCAGTGAGCATAGACGCTGTTCAGGGCTTGACTTGGGTTTGTGGGCCTCGGGTGTGTGGCTTGGCGGTCTCCTGCGCAGTGGATTCGCCACTCGGCGTGCCTTTGCCGCTGTCCTGCCGCTGCTTGGGATCGGTCGGGCGCAGGGCGTCGTTATCGCGTTCGGTTTCGCCGGCCGGGCGCGGTTCGTCGGGATTGTCGTTCTGGTTGATGGTCTTATTCATGGCAGAAGTCCTCAGGCTTCGGGGTCGTCGAGTTCGCGGGCGACGTTGACCTCGGGTGACTGCTTGTGCAGATCATCGGCTTTGGCGCGCAACAACTGCCATTGTTCAAGATCAATCGCGCCTTGGCCGAGCAGGTCATCGGCGATGCGCTGCAGATCGAAATAGTGAGCGTCGGGCGATTGCTGCCAAAGAGTCTGATCGTCGAACAGGCGTTGCCAGGTGTTGAGGTCCGGGAGTTGCACGTCGTCGCTCATGAGTGAGTCCGAAAATGGCGGGTTTCTGGGTAGAGCCTATTGGCGAAGGGAGAGTTCCGAGCGGTTTGATTAGTGGCGACCTTGCTGACGCCATCGCTGGCAAGCCAGCTCCCACAGGGATTGGGGTTAAGCAGTTCTTCATCGGTGTCTTCGAGATAGCCATCGCGAGCAGGCTTACTCCTACAAGATTAAGATCAAGAGCAACAGATCGCAGCCGTCGGCAGCTCCACGATGAGCATTCGCCTTTGAGTCGAGTGTCATCTCGCCTGCTCTTGATCCACCGGCGACGTCGGAAGGCTGAGTGGAGGGATTGGTCCCGCAGCGAAGGAACCCAAGCCTGCTAGGGTCGAACGCAGGAGCAAGCCTTTTGGATTACCTTTTTGCTGGGCCGGCACTCCGGCGTTTGAAAAAGGTGACTCGCCGTGAGGGCGGAACCCTGAGCAGCCGTTACCGCAGCGATGGATATGTACTCCGCTCCTACCTTGATTCAGCACTGAACTTCTGCAGATAAGCCAACAAATTATTCAACTTCTCCTCATCACTCAGCCCCCAGAAAATCATCCGCGTCCCCGGCACCACCCCTTTCGGATCCTCGAGATAAGCCTTCAACGTCGCCCGATCCCAGGTAATCCCCGAGTTTTTCATCGCATCGGAATAAACATAATTGGCCGAAGTCCCCGCAGCCCGGCCAATGATGCCGTTGAGCTGCGGACCAAACCCCGAACGAGCCGACTCGCCAACCTGATGGCAACCGCCGCACAGACGCGGAAAGATTTTCGCCCCGGCCTCAGGATCGCCCTCAGCCTGTGCGCTGGTGCTGAAGATCAAGGCGAGAAACAGTGTCGTGGTGAATTTCATTGAACAGTCCAAACCTCGCTTTGCATGGCGTGGACGCAGTTTACAGATAAGCGCCGACAACCGTTCTGACGGTGATCAACGCCTGACGCAACACCTGCATCTCCACCGAGCCGAGCGCCAGACGAATCGCATGGGGCGTATGGGCCGACAGCGAAAACGGCTCGGCGCTGGTGACCGAAATCTGCTGCTGCATCAACTCGACCACGATCTGATCGGCACGCACATCTTCGGGCAACGGCAACCACAGAAAATACGAGGCCGGATGAGCAATGTAGCGCAGCCCTTTGAGCACCTCGGCGGCCAAGGCCTGTCGCGCCATCGCATCACGACGTTTCTGCGCCTCAAGCACGGTGACGGTGCCGTCGTCGAGCCAGCCGCACGCAATGGCGGTCATCACCCCAGGCGTGTTCCATGTCGTCGCGCGAATGATTCGCTCCAGTGCGGACACTAGAGGAAGCGGAGCGGCAATGAAGCCGACGCGCAAACCGGTGGCGATGTTTTTCGACAGGCCCGATACGTAAAACGTCCGTTCCGGTGCCAGTTCAATCAACGGACATGGCGGGTTTTCGACCAGAAACGCGTAGGCAGCGTCTTCAATGATTGTCAGATTGTGCCGCCGGGCAATCGCCACCAATTGCTCGCGCTGTTCCAGTGGCATGACCCAGCCCAGCGGATTGTGCAGCGTCGGCATGCTGTATACGGCGCGCACCGCACGCTGGCGACAGAGTCTGTCCAGTGCCGGCAAATCCGGGCCGTGCTCCGTCATCGGGATCGCCAGCACTTCCAGATGCAGAGCGTCGGCCAGCACCTTGAATCCCGAATAGGTCAGCGCATCGGCGGCGATTACATCGCCGGGTTTGAGCAGAGCCATCAGCGTCACCGCCAAACCTTGCTGAGCGCCATTGGCGATCAGCACTTGGTCGGCTTCAACCGCCACGCCGCGTGTCGACAAATGTCGCGCCACCGAGGCGCGTTCGTGGGCACGTCCGGCGTGGGGTTGATAACGCAGCAGTGCTTCCAGATCACCGGACAACGCCAGTTGGCGCAACGCCGTGCGCAACAGTTCAGCCTGACCTGGCAACGAGGGATAGTTGAAATTCAGGTCGATCATGCCGACCGCCACGTCTTTCTGATCGATGCCCTGCCCCGGCGCCAGCGACGTTTCCCGAACAAACGTGCCGCGCCCAGCTTCACCACTGACCAGGCCCATCGCTTCAAGCTCGGCATAAACCCGTGAAGCGGTAACCAGCGCCAGTCCTTCCTGGCTCGCCAGCTGCCGATGAGTTGGCAGTCGCGTGCCCGGCGCCAATCGTCCTCCACGAATGTCTGCCGCATAGCGGTCAACCAGAGTCTTGTAACGGGAACGCGGCATATCGGCTGTATCCATGACAATTTTTTGATTGTGCTGATTCTCCGCCCTAGGATCACGGCGACACAAGCCACTTTTTGAGCGCGACCGACATGCACACAACATCGACTGCGGCCCACCCGGCACTGGAAAAAACCAGTGGCTGGATCAATGGTTTTATCGGCGTGCTGATTTTCAGCGGTTCGCTGCCGGCCACACGTTTGGCGGTGCTGGAATTCGATCCGGTGTTTCTGACCGTGGTGCGAGCAGCGATCGCCGGCGCACTGGCCGTCGGACTTCTGCTGTTGTTCAAGCAACAGCGACCGTCGCGCCATCAGTGGCTGTCGCTGTTGATTGTGGCGCTGGGCGTGGTGTTGGGTTTTCCGCTGCTGACCGCGTTGGCATTGCAGCACGTAACGTCAGCGCATTCGATCGTGTTTGTAGGATTGCTACCGCTGGCCACGGCGATGTTTGGTGTCTTGCGTGGCGGTGAGCGGCCGCGGCCTGTGTTCTGGATCTTCTCGATCCTGGGCAGTGCGCTGGTGGTAGGCTTTGCCCTGTCTCAAGGCTTGAGCGCCTCGCCCACCGGCGATCTGCTGATGCTCGCGGCGATCCTGGCCTGCGGCCTCGGTTACGCCGAAGGCGCGAAACTGTCGCGCAGCCTCGGCGGCTGGCAGGTGATCTGCTGGGCGCTGGTGTTGTCGTTACCGCTGATGACAGTGCTGAGCCTGTGGCTGGCGCCCGCCTCGTTCGCCGACATCAGCTTGCCTGCGTGGATGTGCCTGGGCTACGTGTCGCTGTTCAGCATGCTGATCGGCTTCGTGTTCTGGTATCGCGGTCTGGCACAAGGTGGAATCGCAGCGGTCGGGCAGTTGCAGTTGCTGCAGCCGTTTTTTGGTCTGGCACTGGCGGCGACGTTGCTGCATGAGCAGGTCAGTGTCGGCATGCTCGGCGTCACGCTGGGGGTGATTCTTTGCGTGGCGGGAGCGAAGAAATTCGCCGGGTAATGTTCAGTGTTCGGCTTTCCATTGCCGAGGACTGAGCCCGGTCTTGCGCCGAAACGCCCGGGCCAGCGCCGACGGACTTTCGTATCCAACCTCCTCGGCAATCAATGCAATCGGCCGGCCTTCGCGCAGGCGTTTCTGCGCGAGACTGACGCGCCAGCTCAACAGGTAATCGGCCGGCGTCTGCCCGACCACGCGGCGAAACTGCTCGGCAAAACCGGCGCGGGACTGGTTCGCCGCCGCCGCGAGATCGGCCACGCTCCAAGGCTTGTGCGGCTGCTCGTGGATCAGGTTCAAGGCGCGAGACACGCGCGGATCCGCCAGCCCGGCCATCATGCCCGGTTGCTGATCTCGACTGCCGATGAGATGGCGCAGCAGCAGAATCACCAGCAATTCAAACAGACGATCCATCACCGCCACGCGCCCGCAATGCCCTTCAAAAGCTTCGTTGAACAGCCAGTCAAGGGTGCTGCGCAATTCCGGGATATCGGTGAGTTTCAATACCAGATAGTCCGGTAACGCGGCGGCCAGGGCATTGCCCGAGCCACCGTCGAAGCTCAGCGAGGCGCACACCACTTGGCTGGCCATGGCCTCGTCGGCAGACATCCGGTGGGTAAACGGCCGGGGAAAGAAAATCAGTGACGGTTCGTCCAGACGGATCTCCCGCTCGTTGCCCGGTTTGAGCAGCAACGCCCCGGCTTGCAGAACATGCACATGGCCGACCGGCTCGCCTTCGTGAACGCTCACGCCGCAAAACGCGCCGCTATGAAAGGTCCCGGCGTTCACACCGAAATGACTAAGTAATGTGGAAAGGCGATCCATGGCTGACTCCCGAAGGCATATCTGGACGATCTGCCGCATATCCTCGACGATTTGCCGCCAAAGCGCCATTGGCAGCTCCTAAGATCTCTCCATCGCCGCTGCACTTCGCTGCGGAATTTCGGAGAATCACCATGAGCCGCATCCCTGCAATCAGCCTCGACACCGCCACCGATGCCACCCGTCCTGCACTGGAAGGCGTGAAGAAAAAAATCGGCTTCCTGCCCAACGTCTTCACCACCCTCGCCCAAGCGCCGGTTGCATTCGACACTTACCTGCAAGCCTCGGCGATCCTCGGCAAGACCTCGCTCAGCGCCCAGGAAAAAGAAGCCATCTACCTCGCCACTTCGCAGGTCAACGGTTGCGACTATTGTCTGTCCGCGCATACCGTGTTTGCCGGCAAGGCCGGGCTGTCGGCGGAGGACATCATCGCAGCACGTCACGGCGAACTGAATGCCTACGCCGCCCTCGCCCGCCAACTGACCGAAACCCGTGGCCACTTGAGCGATGAACAATTGGCCGCTGCCCGCGCTGCCGGTATCGATGACCGCAAGATCATCGAAGTGATTGCCCTGGTGGCCGTGCAGACATTGACCAACTACCTGAACAACACGGCGCTGACCGACATTGACTTCCCGGCCGTCGAGGCCTGAGCAGTCGCTCACGAACTGAAGAAAAATCCGCTGGCGAAAAGATGCTCTTTTCGCCAGCGCTGTTTTTTGCTGCCATGATGTAGGTCAGAATAATTCGCAGCGCAAACAGTGTCTGGTGCGCTGAAACCAAACACCCTGCGCGCAGGTCTTTGTTCTCAGACAAATGCCCGGAAAGACACGAACCCCATGACAGACTGGTTGCAAGACAACGGCGAGATGGCCGGACAGATCCGCCGTCACGACTGGGCAAATTCGCCCCTCGGCCCGTTGGAAAACTGGGCCGATGTACTCAAGACCACTGTCTCGCTCAGTCTCGCCTCGCATTTCCCTCAGGCGATCGTCTGGGGCCCGCAACTCATTACTCTCTATAACGACGCCTTCGTACCGATTCTCGGCGACAAGCCGCACGCGTTGGGACGCCCTTTCAGCGACATCTGGAAGGAAGCCTGGCACGAGATCAGCCCGATTGCTGAGGCCGCGTACGCCGGCCAGGCCACTTACATCGAAAACTTCGCTCTGCAGATCGAACGCGGCAAAGGCCCGGAGCAGGCGTTCTTCACTTTTTGCTACAGCCCGATTCGCGACTCCCACGGCAATGTCGTCGGCATGATCGACACAGTCACCGAGACCACCCAGACCGTTTATCTCAACCGACGCCTGGCCGTCCTCGATGCCATCGGCGAAGCGGTGACCAATGCCACCGATGCGCAAGCAATCCTGGCGGCAAGCACGCGGCTGATGGTCGAGCAGTTGCAATTGTCCAACTGCGCCTACGCAGACATGGATGCCGACGAGGATGGCTTCACCATTCGCGGCGACTATGCAGCGCCGGGTTCGCCGAGCATCGTCGGCCACTACCGTTTGCGCGATTTCGGCGAGAAAGCAGTACGTCTTCTGCGCGCGGGTCAACCTTTGGTGATCCACGACAACCGCAGCGAATTGCCGCCGGAAGAATCAGCGACCTTTCAGGGCATAGGCATCACCGCCACCATTTGCGTGCCGCTGATCAAGCAAGGTCGCCTTACCGCGTTAATGGCCATTCACGACAAAGTGCCGCGTGTCTGGTCGAGCTTCGAACAGGCGCTGCTCAGCGAAGTCACCGAACGTTGCTGGGCGCACATCGAACGGGTGCGCGCCGATGCGAACGTGCGCGAGGGCTTGCTTGCATTGGCTGAACTCAATGCCACGCTGGAACAACGGGTCGAAGAACGCAGCCTGCGCCTGGCCCAGGCCGAGTCGGCGTTGCGCCAGTCGCAGAAGCTCGAAGCCATCGGCCAATTGACCGGCGGCGTCGCCCACGACTTCAATAATCTGCTGACGATCATTCGTTCGTCGGTGGATTTTCTGCGCCAGCCCAACCTGCCGGAAGAACGCCGCCAGCGCTACATGCGCGCGGTTTCCGATACCGTCGAGCGCGCCTCCAAACTGACCAGCCAGTTGCTCGCCTTCGCTCGCCGTCAGCCGCTCAATCCGCAGGTAGTCGATGCCGGCGAACGGCTGGCCAATATTGGCGAGATGCTCGAATCGGTCACCGGCGCGCAGATTCACGTGTGCGTCGTACGCCCGGATCACCCCTGCTACATCCGCGTCGATCTCAGTCAGTTCGAAACCGCGTTGATCAACATTGCGCTTAACGCCCGCGACGCCATGAATGGTCAGGGTGAGCTGAAATTGCGCCTGGAGTGCCACAAAGCGCTGCCGCCGATTCGCGGCCATGCTGGGTCCAGCAGCCATTTCGTGTCGATTGCCCTGGCCGACACCGGTGCCGGTATCGACGCACACACCCTTGAACACATCTTCGAGCCGTTCTTTACCACCAAGGCTGTCGGCAAAGGCACGGGGCTGGGGCTGTCGCAGGTGTTCGGCTTCGCCAAGCAATCGGGCGGCAACGTCGATGTTTCCAGCGTGCTTGGTCAAGGCACCGAATTCACCTTGTATTTGCCGCAAGTGCCGGCGATCGAGGCAGAAATGGACGAGGCAGAGGACGATGGCGAGGTGCAGCCGGCCTGCGAGAAACGCCGGGTGCTGGTGGTCGAAGACAATCTCGATGTCGGCCGTTTCGCCAACCAGATCCTCCAGGATCTGGGCTATGAAACCGCATGGGCGACCAACGCTGAAGAAGCCCTGCAGTTGGCCGGTAGCGATGCCAGCGCGTTCGATGCGGTGTTTTCCGACGTAGTCATGCCGGGCATCACCGGCGTCGCGTTGGCCAAGGAACTGCGCCAGCGCCGCCCCGATCTGCCGGTGATTCTGACCTCCGGCTACAGCGAAGAACTGGCGCGCAGCGGGTACGAAGGTTTTGAATTTCTCGCCAAGCCCTACTCCGCCGAACAGGTCTCGCGGATTCTCGGCAAGACCTGGCTCAAGGACGCAAAACCAGCGGCGTCAGTCGTGATCGACGCCGGCGCGCTTGAGTAATTTCTTGCAGCGTTCCGACAGGTGAAACACCTGTAGATGCTTGCCCGCCTTGGCGTAGCGTTCACGCAGGGTTTTCAATGCGGCGATCGCCGAGTAATCGACAAAGCTCAGGTGTCGGCAGTCGAGAGTGACTTTGGCCGGGTCGTTGGCCGGGTCGAACTGATTGAGAAACGGCGTGGTCGAGGCAAAGAACAGCGTGCCGTGCAGGCGATAGAGCTTGCTGCCGTCGGCCTCCAGATGTTCATCGGCATACAGCTCGCGGGCCTGCTGCCAGGCGAAGTTGAGCGCAGCGATGATGATCCCGCACAGCACGGCCGTGGCCAGATCGGTGAACACGGTGATGGTGGTCACGGCGATGATCACCAGCACATCGTGCAGCGGCACCTTGTTGATCACCCGCAACGACGCCCAGGCGAAGGTCTGCTGCGACACCACGAACATCACCCCGACCAGCGCGGCCAGCGGGATACGCTCGATCAGCGGTGACAGAAACAGAATGAACAACAGAATCAGCACACCGGCAACCACGCCGGACAAGCGCCCGCGTCCGCCGGAGCTTAGGTTGATCACGGTCTGGCCGATCATCGCGCAACCGCCCATGCCACCGAACGCCCCGGACACCATGTTGGCCGCGCCGAGCGCTACGCACTCACGATCCGGATAGCCACGGGTTTCGGTGATTTCGTCGGTCAGGTTCAGCGTCAGCAGGGTTTCCAGCAGGCCGACCATGGCCATCAGGATCGCGTACGGGGCGATGATGCGCAGCGTTTCCAGGCTCCACGCAATGTCCGGCATGGCGAAAGTCGGCAGACCGCCGGCAATGTGCGCCATGTCGCCGAGGGTGCGGGTCGGCAGGCCGAACAGGTAGACCAGCAGGCCGACACCCAGGATCGCCACCAGCGCCGGCGGTACCGCTTTGGTCAGGCGCGGCAGGATGTAAACGATGGCCATGGTCAGCAGCACCAGCCCAGTCATCAGGTACAACGGCGTACCGCTGAGCCAGTGCTCGCCGCTTTTGAAGTGCTCCAGTTGCGCCAGGGCAATGATGATCGCCAGGCCGTTGACGAAACCTAGCATCACCGGATGCGGCACCATGCGCACCAGTTTGCCCAAGCGCAACAGCCCGAACGCCATCATGATCAGACCGCCGAGCAGCACCGTCGCCAGCAGATATTGCACGCCGTGTTGCACCACCAGCGCGACGATCACCACCGCCATCGAACCCGCCGCACCGGAAACCATTCCCGGTCGGCCGCCAAACAACGCCGTCAGCGTGCAAATGATGAACGCGCCGTACAAGCCCATCAGCGGATTGAGATGCGCGACCAGCGCGAAAGCAATGCATTCGGGCAACAGGGCGAACGAGGTGGTGAGTCCGGCGAGGACATCGGCGCGCAGACGAATCGGTTTCATGGCTTACCTGACTGAGCGGCCGCTGGGCACGGCTGCTGTTTTCGAAAAAAAGAGGGAGGCGAATGTTACGGAATTGTTCAGCCTCGGGCCAGTGAAACGCTGACATGGAGTGGCGCGGGCCTTATCCTTGCAGGCTTGTCCATCGAATCGAGTCGCAGCATGTCAACGTTTCTGTCCGCCCGGGAGGTGTGTCAGCGCCTGCGCGAAGCTGCGCTGGGCGTGCTTGGGTTCGAAGTCTGCCAGGTAATGTCCGAGTCCGGGCTGATTGCCGTTGATATCGACGGCTGGCATCTGCGGTTGGACTTCGCCGAGGGACACTTGCATCACTGTGAATACGCGCGCAACTGCGCCGGGGATGAAGCGACGCTGGACACTTGGCAGCGTTATGGCACGGACCCGGTGAGTCTGCTCAGCACGTGGGAATTGGCGCAGATCGAGCGGTTATTGCGTGAGGCGGATGGAGTTGTGGCTCAGGGCTTCATTTCCAGAACCAGAGACGACTGACTTTCTTGCATGCGGTCATACCAGCCCTGCAGCACATCGGGCAGCCGCTTCTTCCACTTCGCCACGTTGGTGTAGTACCGCAGATGTTCGTGGCCCTGGTCATCGTAGCTTTTGAAGATCAGCCAGATCTGTGCGTCGGCGGCACTCATCAGAATGCCGATGCCGCCGAGACCGCGCATCCACATTTCTACAACCTGAGCATCGGGCACATCTTTTGAGTCTTCGCCGACCTGCAAGGAACCGGAGGTCTCTACCAGTTTTTGGTAGTCGGTCTTGAGCAGCGAACGCAGTACCTTATCTTCTGCAGGCGTGCGAGCCAGACCCAGGCTGAGCAGATCGTAATCCAGCTTCAGCGGTTGTTCGGAGGCGACATACCGACCGGCGTAATACACGCCCATGCCACCGCCGCAGTCGGCATCCGCACCGGTTTGTACTACGTTCAGTACGCCATTGATTGGCGTGATGGTGAGTTTGCAGGCGTCCTCGGCATACACGGCTATTCCATCCTTGAGTACGGCAACGCCGGTCAAGTCTCCGGAATTGGCGCCCTCGCCTGCCGAGATATCGATGGCGATATGCGTGGCATCACGACGTTGGGTGACAAGGGTCGCCGAGGTCGAGGTGCCGCGCGGAATCAGTTGCCAGGTGGCATCCCAAATGAAGGGCTGAACCGCGTGTTCGAGCTCAGTGAGGCGCATCAGGTATTCGCGCCGCAGACACGCGCTCAGGGCGCCGCAGGCGTTGCGGTTTTTCAGCCACTGACGCTGGTCGGTTTTCAGGGTTTTGGGATCGGCAACTTTGCCCAGCGTGGTCCGCCATTGCTCGGCGAGCTTGTCGTCGAGGCTCGAGAGGTAGGGATCGCTGCAGATCGCTTTTTCGGTTTTGCTAGTGGCACTGGTGCAATCGAAACTGCTGGCGTGAGCGGTGCAGGCAAGGACAAGAGAGGTCAGCGCCACGGCGTGACGCAGGTAGATACTGAACATCGACAGATTCCGTTCTTCGGGCGGCGGGAGTATGCCAGTGCTGCTGCCGTAAATCGCCGTTGTCGTTGAGTCTGCTCACCCCTGTGGGAGTTCAGAAGGTGATTTGGGCTGCCGGTTTGACGTCGATTCGTGCCACGGAACTGGTCAGGGCGGCGAAGTCCTTGTTGTGTTCGGCAATGATGTCCTCGGCGCTCATGTTGCCGTTATCGACCGTCGAATGCGCATCCCGCGCGACGACGATGTCGTAGCCCAGTGAATGCGCGCTGCGCACCGTGGCGTTGACGCAGTAATCGGTCTGCAGGCCGCAGATGATCAGGCGTTCGAAGTCCTCGCTGGGCAGCAGCTTGCCGAGATCGGTCTGGTAGAAAGAGTCCCCGGTGGTTTTGTCTACGCGCAGGTCTTTCGTAGAAGTCAGAAGGTTTTTCGCCAGTTGCCAACCCTCAGCACCGCGAACAAATGAGCCGTCCTTTTCTTCGTGCTGAATCAAAACCACCGGAACGCCAGCGTCGCGGGCGCGTTGGCTCAGATCATTGATCGTGGCGATCACGCGGTCGATTTCAAAGCACTGATATTCACCAGCACACAGTGCCTGCTGGACGTCGATGATCAGTAATGCGGTGGTCATGTCGAGCCTTCCTTGATCAATCCTTGAGAATGGGGCGGACCTGAGCCCGCCCCTTTTTACTCCGCTCAGTAACCCAAAGACAAGCCGGTATTGCGCCGTGGATCGTTGGCGCCGTAGAAGCGATTCTTGCCAACCGGTTTGCCGTCCAGTGACGGCGCGCCGACCAGAATCGCGGCGATGTGGTTGGCATCCTGCGGGCCGGCAAACTTGTGGCCCCAGCTTTCCAGGATTTTTTTCGTATCCGGGCTGGCGGCGAAGTCTTCGAGGTTGGTTTCCTCCGGCATCCACTGCTGATGGAAGCGCGGCGCGTCGACCGCTTCCTGCAGGCCCATGCCGTAATCGATGACGTTGAGCATGGTCAGCAAGGTCGCGGTGATGATCCGGCTACCACCCGGCGTGCCGACCACCATCACCACTTTGCCATCCTTGGTGACGATGGTCGGACTCATCGACGACAGCGGCGCCTTGCCCGGTGCGATGGCATTGGCCTCCCCCTGGACCAGCCCGTACATGTTCGGCACGCCGACCTTGGAAGTGAAGTCGTCCATTTCATCGTTGAGAATCACCCCGGTCTTGCTCGCCATGACGCCCGCGCCGAACCAGTCGTTGAGGGTGTAGGTGACCGAGACGGCATTGCCCCACTTGTCGACGATCGAATAGTGCGTGGTGTTGCTGCCTTCATGCGGCGCTACACCGGGCTTGAGCTCAGCCGACACGCCGGCCTTCTGCGGCTGGATGGCGTTGCGCAGTTTGGTCGCGTAATTCTTGTCCAGCAGGTGCTCGATCGGATTCTTCACGAAATCCGGATCGCCGAGGTAGCTGTTGCGATCAACGTATGCGTGGCGCATCGCTTCGATCTGGTAGTGCATGCCCTGAGCGGAATGGAAGCCCAGGTCCTTCATCGGATAGCCTTCGAGAATGTTCATGATCTGGCAGATCACCACCCCGCCGGAGCTTGGCGGTGGCGCCGAGACCACGTGATAGCCGCGATAATCGCACTCAACCGGGGCCAGTTCGCGAGTCTTGTATTTGTCCAGGTCGGCCTGGCTGATGATGCCTTTGTTGGCCTGACTGGAGGTGACGATTGCATCGGCGACCCAGCCTTTGTAGAAGCCGTCGGCGCCCTTGTCGGAAATCGTCCGCAGGGTTTTCGCCAGATCCTTTTGCACCAGTTTCTGCCCGACCTGCATCGGCTCGCCGTTGCTGAGGAAGATCGAGCCGGAATCGCGCATGTCCTTCTTGAACACATCCGTCGCGTATTCGAGCAGCTCGACATCGCCCTGCTGCAATTCGAAACCGTCTTCGGCCAGTTTGATCGCCGGGGCAATCATCTCCTTGCGCTGTTTGGTGCCGTATTTGCTCAGCGCCAGCTCCATGCCGGACACGGTGCCCGGTACGCCGACCGCCAGATGGCCGCGCGTGCTCAGTTCCGGGATGACGTTACCGTCCTTGTCCAGATACATGTTGGCGGTCGCTGCCAGCGGCGCTTTTTCGCGGAAATCGAGAAAGGTCTTGCGCCCGTCCGCCAGTTGAATGGTCATGAACCCGCCGCCGCCAAGGTTGCCCGCAGCCGGGTAGACCACCGCCAGCGCATAGCCCACGGCCACTGCCGCATCCACGGCATTGCCGCCGTTTTTCAAAACGTCGACGCCGACATGGGTCGCCAGATGTTGCGCAGTGACCACCATGCCGTTTTCCGCCGCCACCGGCGCCACCGATGCCGCGTGAGCCATGAGACAGCTGAGCGCCAGAGAGGCCGCAATGAGCGATCTGGCCAAAGGTTCGTACTTCATGAGTCGATCTCTTTTTGTTTTTGGGGACTGCGCAAAACGCAGGGCCACGCTTCAGGAGCAACAAGCAGTATGGCCGGCTTTGCGTATTGCGCCTCCCCGTTCAGCCAGTATGCTGAGCCATCGCAGCCGTTGGCAGCTCCTGCCCGAATCAAGCGAAGAGGTTGTTCATCGCCGCGTACTGCAACAGCATGATGGTCTTGGCATCGCAGATCTCGCCGCGTTGAAACGCTGCCAGTGCCTCATCGAAGCCCCATTCGAGCACTTCCAGCTCTTCGGTTTCCTCTTCCAGGCCGCCACCGTCGCTGACCTTGGAGGTGGCATCGTATTCAGCGATAAAAAAGTGCAGCTTCTCCGTCACCGAACCGGGACTCATGTACGCCTCGAATACTTTTTTCACGTCGTGCACGCGGTAACCGGTTTCCTCCTCGGCTTCGTCACGAATGCGCTGCTCGGGCGCGGCACCTTCCAGCAACCCGGCGGCCACCTCGATCAACAATCCATCGTGGCCGTTGACGAACACCGGCAAACGAAACTGGCGGGTCAGCACCACCGTGCGCTTTTCGCGGTTGAACAGCAGAATCGCCGCGCCGTTGCCTCGGTCGTATACCTCGCGGGTCTGGCGCTGCCATTCGCCGTTGTTGCGGTGGTAATCGAAAGTGATTTTCTTCAGCAGATACCAGTCGTGGGACAACACCTGAGTGTCGACGATGTTGACCCGTTCGGCTGTGTTGGACATCGCGTCTGATCCTGTCTTCATGGGGGACTGCCATGGTCGGACAATTGCGCCGACAAAAAAAGCCCGGCAGCGCTACCGGGCTCGTTCCGCTCCCGCGGTTACTGGAAGTCGACGTCGAAGGCCTGGTAGAAGGCGTTGCCGGTATTGGCGACGATCCACATCAGCACAATGACGTGATGCCCCTTCTTGTTAGTCGGCAGTTGCACTTGGTGATCAACCTTGGCCTGCAATTCGCCGGCATGGCTGTAATACGGCACTTGCGGGTAGAAGTCTTCGAAGAACGGCTGGGTTTCGAGCTGCGCACGGCTGATGCGTTGCTGTGGATCCCAGCCGTCTTTGGTGATCAGCCAGCGATAACCACGGGTGGTGTGCGGCGCGGTGTACGCCCAGCTGACCTCAAGAGTCTGCCCCGGATCGACGTTGAGCAGCGGCCAGCTGAAGGAACGACCGAGCTTCTTGCTCATCTCGTCGGCGGTGTAATTGACGCAATCGCGGGCATCGGTCTTGCCGCCGCTGAGAATGTAGCCATCGGCCGGCGGCGCGACGCTGTCCGAGTCGGTCTCGAAAGGTTGCGGGAAAGGTCCGGCGTCTACGGCCGGAAAGTTCTTGCCACCTTCCATTTCATTGACTTGCCAGGCACCTAGCAAGCCGAGGTCGATGGCCACTGCGCCGCGACTCGCTGGCGAGATGACACGACCGTGTTTGAGTTGGGTTTGTGGGATTGCCTGATTCATCGTCTTCACTCCGTTGATTTGAGAACTCTCCTTCCCGAGGAGAGGCCTTCAAGCTAACGGAGGTGAATTTTTTGTCCATCGGCGCTTTTGTCACAGTCCCAGTGTGCAAGACGTAAAAAGCCAGGAAACACTGGATGCATAACCAGTGCTCGACGACGCATCGCACTCAACGTGTAGCTGAACACCTACACGCCGAGTCGCCTTTGGTCATTCAGACAGTTGCGCCTGATACTCCTTTTCGTACTGCCCGGCGAGTTGGCTTTTCTGTTTATCGTCGAGCAGCTTGCCGGCCATCTGGAAGAATTTGTGCTCTTCTTCCTCGAGGTGGTGATGAACCTTGTCGGAAAGCTTTTTGGCCGTGGCCAGCCAGGCCGGACTGGACATTTCGGTCTCGTCGAGCTCTTCCATCATCTCGTCCATTTCGTGGTGTTCGGCGATGGCGTGGCGGCTCAGGTCAACGCCTTCGTCGATTTCCATCAACGGAATGTAGAAGTGCCGCTCTTCAGCGGTTTCATGCGCTTGCAGTTCTGCTTTGAGCTGCTTGTAGGCCTCGACCCGCTCAGGGCTGTCGCCGCTGGTCGCGATCAAAGCCTTGGCGTAAGTGCGCTGGCGCTCGTGGCTTTCGCGCAGGGCTTCAAAAATATTCACGGGATTTCCTCATCAATCGCGCTC
This sequence comes from Pseudomonas sp. GXM4, assembly GCF_008923895.1. Lineage (NCBI taxonomy): Bacteria > Pseudomonadati > Pseudomonadota > Gammaproteobacteria > Pseudomonadales > Pseudomonadaceae > Pseudomonas > Pseudomonas sp. GXM4. The sequence continues at coordinate 1,506 of NZ_WBRZ01000104.1, read as the reverse complement.
AGGGAAAGACGCGATAAAAGCCTAGACCGCAACGCTGGTTTGACGGTTCCGCTTGTTCGATCGAAGGGCTTGGAGGCGTTTGCCCGGACGGGTTAGGCTGGGCGTTCAATTACACAAGGAAGTCATGCATGAATTTGCGTATCGAGTTGACGGACAGTCCTACCGAGGAACAGCGTCAGGCCATTCTGCAGCCGCTGATCGAGTACAACGATGCTCAAACCGGCGGTTCGAAATCCGAGCCGTTCGCCTTGATGGTCAAAGACCAAAATGGCGAAATACTGGGCGGTTTGTACGGGCGAATGATTTTTCGCTGGATGTTCATCGAGCTGCTGTCCGTGCCGGAACAGGGTCGCGGACAGGGTATCGGCTCGAAATTGATGGCTCAGGCGGAAGCCCTGGCCAAGGAAAAAAACTGCTACGGCCTCTGGCTCGACACCTTTGATTTTCAGGCGCCGGAGTTCTACAGGAAGCTGGGGTTCAGCCAGTTTGGGGAAATCGTTGACTACCCACCGGGGCACAAGCGGCACTACTTTCAGAAGCGCCTGATCGATTGAGTCATGCCGTATTCGCGAGCAGGCTCGCTCCCACAGTGCAATGCATTACAACTTGTGGGAGCGAGCCTGCTCACGAAAGCGTCAACCGCTTCACCCCATAATCAAAGGCAGGTCGCCATCGCCGCCATCCGCCGCATCGCGACAAAATCACTCTTCTGCGCGTAATAGTTCAAGGTCGTGCCGGACGCTTCGGTGATCACATCGACAAACGACTCTGCCGAACGCGTATAAACCGTAGTGCCGCCGGACTCGCGCGGTTCCAGATAGGCCGCCGCGTCGACGCCAAACACCGCTTCGTCCTGCCAGGCGAATTGCACGCACCGGGCGACGTCTTTCTCCGGCTTGTCCGAGGTCAGGACCTTGTCCGGGCTCTTGCTGCGAGCATCGTTCATCACCGAACCGGCGCACCCGGCCAACAGGGCCGCCGTCAGCACTACCATCAGCATTCGCATTGCATTTGCTCATCGAGAAAAAAGCGGACTGTAGCACTGCGACGCGGCAAATCGTTCTGCTTTACTGTTTTTATGCGCGACATGCGCAAGCAGGTGCGGCACCCTATGGTCATCAGTCACACAAGGAAATTACATGGCGCCTAGCGACCAGCGACATGAACAGGCTTTGAAACTGTTTCTCGATGCGCGACCCGAACTACGTGAAACCTTCGACCATCTCAACCCGCTGCTGGCTCAGGCCAAGGGCGAAACCCAGGCGCAGTATCGCGAAGAACGCTTGCACGAAGCATTCGAGGCTGAGGCGGAAAGCCAGGGGTTGTTCGCCTGGGAGCTGACGTTGCAGCTGACCGCTGATTCGCCCGAGGACTATCAGGCGCAACGCCTGGAAGTACATCGGGAAGTGGCGGAAATGGCGGGGATGGACTGGATCGAGTATTGCGATCTTTACGGCATCACCCCGTAATCGATGTAGGAGCTGCCGAAGGCTGCGATCTTTTGAT
>NZ_WBRZ01000103.1:0-17429 GCF_008923895.1 Pseudomonas sp. GXM4 | reverse complement strand
GGACTCGGTAATGGCCGGGAACTTCGCCGAAAATCCTCTATCTCAATGACACTTCGCCATCCCGGCGGGCTGTCCTGTGGCCGTTGTCGACATTGCGGCGCGCCCTTTGAGATTTGTGCCGATGGTCAACAACAACCAGAAAGACACATCCTTCACCCAATGGCCCGAGGCCGCGCAAACGCTGATGGCGCTGATGCACGCGCAAGGCGAAGTCGCGCGGCTGAGCGAGCGCGAACAATTGATCAGTTCACTGCTGGTTAGCGTCAACGCCGTGCTCTGGGCTTTCAACTGGGAAACCCGGCAGGTGCTGTACGTCAGTCCGGCCTATGAACGGATCTTCGGCCGTTCCGCCGCGCTTCTGCTGGCGGACTACAACCAATGGCGCGACAGCATTTACCCCGATGATCTGGAGTACGCCGAACAAAGCCTTGCCGAAGTCCTGCACCGAGGTGCAATGGAAGATCGCGAGTACCGCATCATCGCGGCCGATGGCCAGGTGCGCTGGCTCAGCGACAAATGCTTTATCAATCGCCAGGACGAGCCCGGGCAGCCGGTGATCATCGTCGGCATCGCCGAAGACATCACCGACAAAAAACACATGGAAACCGAGCTGCAACGCTTGGCCACCACCGATGTGCTGACGCAAAGCAGCAACCGCCGCCACTTCTTCGAATGCGCCCACCGCGAGTTCGCCGAGGCGCGCCGCCAAGGCACACCGCTAGCCTTCCTGCTGCTGGACATCGACGATTTCAAAGTGATCAACGACAGCTACGGCCACCCCGAAGGCGACAATGTGCTGCAACGGATCGCCGAATGCGGGCGCGGCTCATTGCGCCGTGGCGACCTGTTCGGGCGGATTGGCGGTGAGGAGTTCGCCGCGGTGTTCCCCGGCTGTGCGCCGGAGATGGCGGTGCAAGTGGCGGAGCGCCTGCAGCAGGAGATCCAGCGACTGCGCTTCAACCACGACGGCCAAGCATTCAGCATCACCGTAAGCCAGGGCCTGACCAACCTCACCGACGAAGACAAGAGCCTGGACAGCCTGTTCGCCCGCGCGGATGCCGCGATGTACGAGGCGAAACGGCAGGGCAAGAACCGGATCATTGCTGCCTGACCCGTATTTTGTGGCTGCCGCAATTCCTGTGGGAGCGGGCTTGCCCGCGATGAGGCCTGCACCTTCAACAAAAATGTTGCCTGCGCTGGCGCCTTTGCGAGCAGGCTCGCTCCCACATTGGAATGTGGTGATCTGTCATTTGCGCATCCGCATCAACTCCGGCAGCCCGATCTTGAGCAACCGCGCCGTCCGGCTCTTCGCCAGCTCCTCTACGCCTTCGTGCTCGGTCAGCCGCGCCATCTGCGCAGCCATGTGCATCACCAGCGCCTCGCGACTGTAAACGCCACCACCGAGCTGGTAGGCCGAAGCAATCAACTCGCGCAACTCCAGCGGCAGACGCCAGCGGGTGCGCAATGCCGAGCCATAAGAAGCGCCAAACTTCGCCAACGCTTCACCGACCTCCTCCAACTCGTCCAGCTCGCCGCCGGCCTGCTGCCATTCCTGCAAGCAGCGCAGCAGCGCCAGATCACCGAGCCGATGCAGCATCCCGGCGCAATAGCAGCGCTCCCGATCCAGATCGAGCAGGCGCGCCAGCGTGCGGGCGTATTCCGCCGTGTGCAGTGACAGCCCCCAATAGCGCTCGGCGTAATCCGCCAGGCATGGATCGCTGAGCCGCGCGCTGCGTTTGAGCGCCAGCCCGAGAATCAGGTTCATGCTCTGCCCGGTGCCGAGTCGGTGCAGCGCCTGGGCCAGGGTTTGCACCGGCGCGCCGTAGTGTTGCGCGGCACTGTTGGCGGCTGCGATCAGCACGGCGGTAATCTGCGGATCGGTGCGCACCTCTTCTTCCAGCAGCTTGAGGTCCAGCCCCTCGGGATTGAGGCTGCGCTTGACCGCCACTTGCACGTCGGTCATCAGCGGCGCGCCATCGGCCTGCTCGCGACGCCGCTCAAGGAACACCGACAGGGTCATGCCCGGCGCCAGTGCCGGCACTTCGCAAACCACCGCTTCGCCAGCGTTGACCAGCAAGCCCTGCAAGCGCTCGGTCAGGCCCTCCATGTTCAACGGTTTGGTCAGGTACGCCGTCGGCGCGAGCGGAATCGCTTCGCGCACGCTGGCGCTGTCGTTGCGGCTGCTCATCAGAATGAACGGCAACGGCGGATTGCGTTTGCGCTGGCGGACGCTGCGCAGCACATGCAATCCGTCGATGCCAGGCAGCTCCCAATCGACGATGGCCAAGTCATAGGGCACCTCGCTGAGCAACGACATTGCCTGCTGGCCATCGGCACACAAATCCAGGCGCGCATCGCAGCGCACATTGAGCAGCACTTGTTTGAGCAGGTCACGGGACCAGGGATCGGCCTCGGCAATCAACACCCGGGGTACGGCGGGTAAATCAACGGCAGTCATGCGCGCTCTCCTTGCAATGTCTGAACCTTAGTCAATGCTGGCGATTCGATACAGCGCAAACCCGTCCGATGTGTTTCAAGGAGCGAAAAAAACCCGCCGAAGCGGGTTTTTGTCGAGCGGGTCACAGCAATGGATCAGAGTTCAGAGAAGCACTCTTCGATGATCGCCAGGCCTTTGTCCAGTTGCTCGTCTGGCGACGTCAGCGGAACCAGCACACGCAGCACGTTACCGTAAGTGCCGCAGGACAGCAGGATCAGGCCCTTGTCACGCGCCTTGGCCACCACGGCAGCCACGGCAGTCGGGTTTGGCTTGTGGCTGTCGCCGTTTTCGAACAGCTCGACCGCGATCATCGCGCCTAGCGCACGCACTTCACCGATGACCGGGTACTTGGCCTGAATCGCCTTCAAACCGGTGACCAGGCGCTCGCCGACAGCCTTGCAGCGGTCCAGCAGTTGCTCTTCTTCAAACACTTCCATGACTGCCAGCGCAGCGGCGCAAGCGATCGGGCTACCGGCGTAGGTGCCGCCCAGGCCGCCCGGAGCGATGGCGTCCATGTACTCGGCCTTGCCGCACACGCCGGCCAGCGGGAAGCCGCCAGCGATAGACTTGGCGAAAGTGGTCAGATCGGCGGCAACGCCCATCTGTTCCATGGCGAAGAAGGTGCCGGTACGGCCAGCGCCGGTCTGCACTTCGTCAGCGATCAGCAGGATGCCGTGCTGGTCGCACAGCGCACGCAGACGCTTCATGAATTCCTTCGGCGCGACGTAGAAACCGCCTTCGCCCTGCACCGGCTCGATGATGATTGCAGCGATGTCTTTCGGCTCGGCGTCGTTCTTGAAGATGCGTTCGATGGAAGCGATCGAATCGTCGATGCTCACGCCGTGCAGTTCGTTCGGGTACAACGCGCGGAAGATGCCGCCTGGCATCAGGCCCATGCCGGCCGAGTACGGCACGACTTTACCGGTCAGGCCGAGGGTCATCATGGTACGACCGTGGTAAGCGCCGGTGAAAGCGATCACGCCAGCGCGGCCAGTGGCGGCACGGGCGATCTTCACGGCGTTTTCAACGGCTTCGGAACCGGTGGTGACCAGCAGGGTTTTCTTGGCGAAATCACCTGGCACCTTGGCGTTGATTTTTTCGCACAGCTCAACGTAGGGCTCGTAAGCCAGCACCTGGAAGCAGGTGTGGGTCAGCTTGTTCAGCTGTTCAGTCACGGCGGCGATGATTTTCGGATGCACGTGGCCGGTGTTCAGTACAGCGATACCGCCGGCGAAGTCGATGAACTCACGACCTTCAACGTCGGTTACGGTGGCGTTCTTTGCCGACTCGGCGAAGATCGGGTGAATCTGGCCGACACCACGAGGTACGGCATTGGTGCGGCGGGCCATCAGTTCAGCGTTAGTCTTGCTCATTACAGTCCTCATTCGCCGCTCATCGGGCGGCGTGGTTCAAGGATGAAGCGGGAGAAATCGGCGGTGGCAGCATGCGATGATCGACTGCCACGGCGTTCCTGGCCGCAGAGAAAATTCCTGTTTGAAACGACGCAAAGGGACAGCGCTCTCGTGCCCTTTGCGTTTGCAGCGATCCCTTTCCCGGCTTAGATGCCCAGGCAGAGGTATTTGATTTCCAGGTAGTCTTCGATGCCGTACTTGGAGCCTTCACGGCCCAGGCCCGAGGCCTTGATGCCGCCGAACGGCGCGACTTCGTTGGAGATCAGCCCGGTGTTGACGCCGACCATGCCGTACTCCAGCGCTTCGGCGACACGGAACACACGGCCGAGGTCACGAGCGTAGAAGTAAGAAGCCAGACCGAATTCGGTGTCGTTGGACATGGCGATCACTTCGGCTTCGTCTTTGAAGCGGAACAGCGGCGCCAGCGGACCAAAGGTTTCTTCCTTGGCCACGGCCGCGTTTTTCGGCACGTTGGTCAGAATGGTCGGCTCGAAGAAGTTGCCTTCCATCGCCTTGCCGCCCGCCAGTACGGTGGCGCCTTTGCTTACGGCGTCAGCGATGTGTTCCTGAACCTTGGCCACGGCTTTTTCGTCGATCAGCGGACCGGTGGTGGTGCCATCTTCCAGACCGTTGCCGATCTTCAGTTTGGCCACAGCCACTTTCAGCTTCTCGGCGAACGCATCGTAGACCGCGTCCTGAATGTACAGACGGTTGGCGCAGACGCAGGTCTGGCCGTTGTTGCGGTACTTGGAGATGATCGCGCCTTCGACGGCCTTATCCAGATCGGCGTCGTCGAACACGATGAACGGCGCGTTGCCGCCCAGTTCCAGCGAGACTTTCTTGATGTCCTTGGCGCATTCGGCCATCAACTGGCGACCGATTTCGGTCGAGCCGGTGAAGGACAGTTTGCGCACGATCGGGTTGCTGGTCAGCTCGCTGCCGATATCGCCGGCGCTGCCGGACACCACGCTGAACACACCCGCCGGAATGCCCGCGCGCTGAGCCAGTTCGGCCAGGGCGAAAGCGGAAAATGGAGTTTGCGATGCTGGCTTGAGCACCATGGTGCAACCGGCGGCCAGTGCTGGGCCGGCCTTGCGAGTGATCATTGCTGCCGGGAAGTTCCACGGAGTGATCGCAGCGGTGACGCCGATCGGCTGCTTGATCACGATCAGGCGCTTGTCCGGCTGGTGGCCTGGAATCACATCACCGTAGATGCGCTTGGCTTCTTCGGCGAACCACTCGATGAACGATGCGGCGTAAACGATTTCGCCCTTGGCTTCGGCCAGCGGCTTGCCTTGCTCGAGGGTCATCAGGCGCGCGAGGTCGTCCTGGTTCTCGATCATCAGTTCGAACCAGCGACGCAGCTTGCCGGCACGCTCTTTGGCGGTCAGCGCACGCCAGGCCGGCAGCGCTTTGTCAGCAGCTTCAATGGCACGGCGGGTTTCAGCGGCGCCCATCTTCGGCACGGTGCCGAGGATTTCGCCGGTGGCCGGGTTGTTGACCTTGATCGTCTGACCGTTGTCGGCATCGACCCAAGCGCCATCGATGAAGGCTTGCTGGCGGAACAACTGGGTGTCTTTAAGCTGCATGTCGGCTTTCCTTAACAGCACCGCGGCCTGCGCGGAGCAAATTATGATTGTAGAAAGGCGCCTCGCAAGGCTGCCGTCAGGGAAATCAGTGAGCGGATTGTGGCGCATCAACAGTGCACGACCGGGGCGCACTTGCGCTGCAACATCCCGCCAAAGAGCGTTTGAAATCTCAAACGGATCGTAGGTTCAAAGGGGGTAAAGGACAATAGGTCGTTCGAAAAAAAGAACAAAAATGCCGCTTTTCAGATCAACGTACCGAAAACCCTTGCCGCAGGAAAAACCTTAGATCAACCCCGGCAAAGCGCCAAGCGAGGGTTTTGCAGGACGTTACCGCTTTAAGGAATGCAGCGATTTTGCGCCGACACGCACACTGACAAAACCCGCCAAACCCGGCATGGACGCCCCGAGCCGACCTAGGTATGATGTCGCCCGCTGCACCAGTAGCTCAGCTGGATAGAGTACTGCCCTCCGAAGGCAGGGGTCGTGGGTTCGAATCCCGCCTGGTGCACCATGAATCAAATGAGAAAGCCCCGGACTGTGATGGTCCGGGGCTTTTTTGTGAGCTATGACGAGGTCGCTGGAACGCCGTCACTCCGTCGTCCAGTCAAACTCATCATATTCATCGTCGTCATCCCCCTCCTCCTCAGCCTCGTCAAATACCTCGTCTTCTTCAACGAGGTCTTCTTCCGGCTGATTCAGCAGAAACTCCTTACGTGTCTCGGTTACTGCACGCCGCATTTGTTCGCCCTTTTCCGGGCAGTTGAGTAGCTGGGCGATGCGGTCGATTTTTGCTGCCACGGTGTCCTCCAGCGCATTGGCAATGACTTGATAGTGCGCGTTTTCGCGGGGCAATGCCAAATGGCTGGGGATTCAGGGCAATCAGCCGCCCGGGAGCGGCCGAACCTCAGCGGTGATAACGCCGCACCGCGCTGCTGTTGCGCAGCACATGGCCTTTGATTTTCTCCATCAGCTCGGCGCGGGTCAGGCCGGCAGGCAGGGCATCCGGGGCGAGGTCGAGGGCGTAGATCTGGATGATGTAGTGGTGCGCGCTGTCGCCCACTGGCGGGCACGGACCCATGTAGTGGGTGTTGCCTTTGCTGTTGGTGCCGCCGACGCCTTCGAGGGCGGATTTGGCACCGACGCCGGCCGCGATCTGGTGGGTGGTGGGTTTGATGCCGTAGTGAATCCAGTGATCCACGCCCAAGCCTTTCTGGCCATCCGGGTCGTGCATGACGATGGCGTAGCTCTGGGTACCGGCCGGGCCGGCGTTCCAGCTCAACGCCGGCGACTGGTTCTTGCCGCCGCAGCCGGGTGCGTCACTTGCCGCTGCCGAGGTGAACAGACGGTTATCCGACACGCCGGGGATGCTCAGGGTGAAGCGCTCCTGGGCCTGTGCCGGGAACTGCACGCAAAGGGTCACGGCGATGGCCGCCAGCCATGGGTTGAGTGTGGTCAATCGGGTCATTCCGGGAGCACCTTGTGCAGTGAGGCCGTCGTCGGCCCGCAAACTATAGCCGTACCGTTCGTGCCTTGGCAGTAGCAAATGGCTGAACCTCGCGCGGCGCCGCCAACTCACAAGAGAAATGCCTGCGAGGAAGCCGAAAATGTCCCTGCACCGTGTCGCCCGTTTCGCCGATGTCCCGCAAGACCGTGGCCTGCAAGTCGAAATCGGCGACTGCAAGATCGTCCTGCTGCGTGCCAACGGCGAGTTGCGAGCGTTTCAGGGCCTGTGTCCACACGCCGGTGCGCCACTGGCCGAGGGTGCGTTGTGTCACGGCAGGTTGATTTGCCCTTGGCACAAAGCCGCGTACCGTGCCGAGGACGGTGGCCTGTGCGAGCCGCCATCGCTGGACAGTCTCAAGCGCTATCCGCTGGAGTTGCGCGGCGATGAAGTGTGGGTCGATGACCAGTCGTTGCCCGATCCGCACACCCCGCCCGCTGACGACCCAAGAACGTTCGTGGTTGTCGGCGCCGGGGCGGCGGGTACGGCTTGCGCGGCGGCGTTGCGGGAGAAGGGTTTTGGCGGGCGCATCGTGCTGGTCGATGGCGAACCGGATGCCGGCTACGACCGAACCGTGTTGAGCAAATTTGTCCTCGCCGGGGAGATGTCGCCGAAAGAAGTGCCGCCGCTGCGCGATGAGGCGTTCTATCAAGCGCAACGCATTGAACGCGTGCAAGGCGAAGTGACTTCACTCGACGCCCCAGGCAAAACGCTTCATCTGCACAACGGCGGCATCCTGCGCTACGACGCCGCTGTACTCGCCACCGGTGGCGCGCCCAATCCGTTGAAGCTGCCTGGTGCCGAGTTGGCCAACGTCTTCGTCCTGCGTTCGAAAGCACAGGCTGAACAGATCATCAACGCCGCTCAACCGGGCCAGCGCGCGGTGATCATCGGCGACAGTTTTATTGCTCTCGAATGCGCGTCAGCGCTGCGCGAGTTCGGCCTCGACGTCACCGTGCTGGCACGCCATGCAATCCCGTTTGCCAAGCAATTCGGCGAGGCCGTGGGCAAGGCGATTCGCGCCCTGCACGAAGAGCACGGGGTGAAGTTCATCAGCGAACACGAGGCTACGGAGATCCTTGGCGAGGACAAGGTCGAGGGCGTGCTGCTCGACAACGGTCTGCGCTTGGCAGCGGATCTGGTTCTCGCCGGCGTCGGCGTTCACCCCGCCACTGAGCCTTTCGAATCATTGCCCAAGGAAGAAGACCAATCGTTGCGTGTCGATGACGGCATGCGCGTCAGCGATGACCTGTGGGCCATCGGCGATATCGCCACGTTTCCGTTGAATGGCCAGCCAACCCGCATTGAGCATTGGCGCCTGGCCCAGCAACACGCGCGCATCGCTGCGGCCAACATGCTCGGTGGCGAGGAACATTATCTGGATGTGCCGTTTTTCTGGACCTACCACTTTGGCAAGAACTACGACTATCTCGGTCACGCGCAAGAATGGGACGAGGTCGAGTTCAGCGGTGAGCCGGAACAGCCGCCGTTCATTGGCCTGTTTGCAAAAGACGGCATCGTCGTTGCGGCGGTGGCCTGCGACAAGCAACGCGCAATGGCGCTGCTGGCCGAGCGAATGAAGCAACCTTTGCGAATGAAAGAGGCGTGGACGCTGATCCAGGCCTGACACCGGTCCTGTAGGAGCTGACGAGTGCAACGAGGCTGCGATCTCTTGATCTTGTTTTTACATAAGCAAAATCAAAAGATCGCAGCCTTCGGCAGCTCCAGTGGAGGTCACGTCAGGCGGTTTACCGGCTCGCGTTGATCATCGCCATCGGCATGCAGAAAGATCACTCGCTGTTGCCCCAGCGGCGCGGGCAAGGCCTGCTGCTGCAACGGCCAGAAATGCGTTTCCACATGGCTGATGTCGCCGTCCTGGTCGTTGTGAATGGTCATCACCCCCGGCGTGCGCAGTTTCTGGAAACGCTCGTCGCACAGTTTGAAACTCTTGCTCAGACCTTCATCACCAATTACCGGCGACGGCAAACGGCGCTGGGCGAAGCTGCGGCTTTTGCGTTGCTGGTAACGCGCCCAACCGATCAGGATCACCGCGTTGACCAGCGCCACCCACATATAAACCTGCAAAGTGCCCAGGGCATCGAATGCCGAATGATCGATGCGCGGGCCGCCGGTGGTTTCGATCAATGGCCATAACCCGCGTACCAGCAGGAACAGCAGGCCGACCCAGGCCATGACGGTGAGGATCACGTCGATCACCACCAGAAAGGGCCGTTGGCGAGTCCGGATAATTTTCATTTGATGACTTCCTCCTGGTCGTCGCCCAGCGGTTTGATACCCCGATCAGGACTGACCCAGCGCGCGCGTTTTTTGTGTTGGCTGAACAACACCTTGGGGAAACTGACCAGGGTGGTCAGCAGACTGACGAGCCAGAACACCAACGGATACCAGACCACCCAGAACATGGTCTTGCCCAGACCCGGCTCATACCGCCGGTCAATGACGATGCTGACGGCAAACTGCACCAGGCAGACAAACGCCAGCAACAGACCGGTGAAGGCCGGTGGCATCAGGTGATCGACGGCGATCGCGTCGGGCATGACCATGAACTTGCCCATGCCCCAGAAAATCACCGACAGCAGGAAAGTGAACGCCCAACCGGTGGACAGGCAGTACTCGAACAGCAGCGGCCACAGGTAGCGATGGCGGTACTGCCAGATGCCCCGAATGTTCTTGAACAGCACTTCGGCGCCGCCCTGAGCCCAGCGCAGACGCTGCTTCCACAGGCCACCGAGGGTTTCCGGCATGAGGATCCAGCACAGCGCGCGCGGTTCGTAGAAGATGCTCCAGTGATCCAGTTGCAGCTTCCAGCTGATGTCGATGTCTTCGGTGATCATGTCCGGGCTCCAGTAGCCGACCCGGTTCAGCGCAGTACGACGGAACGCGACGATCACGCCGGAGACGGTGAAGATGCGCCCGAACACCCGTTGCGTACGTTTGATCAGCCCGATGATCGAGGAGAACTCGCCGACCTGCACCCGCCCGATCAAGGTCGAACGCGTGCGGATCCGCGGGTTGCCGGTCACTGCGCCAAGACGTGCGTTATCCAGCATCGGCGCGACCAGATAAGCCGCAGTGTTCGGGGCCAGCAAGGCGTCGCCATCGATGCATACCAGATACTCGCTGCGCGCAGCGATCGCGCCCATGCGCAGAGCCACAGCCTTGCCCTGGTTTTCCGCCAGATGCAGCACCCGCAGTCGCGGATCTTCCTTGGCCAGCGCATCGAGCACTTCGGCGGTGTTGTCCTTGGAGCCGTCGTTGATCGCGATGACTTCGATGTTCGGGTAGTGCTGGGCCAGCGCCGCGTGGATGGTATCGGCAGCGTTATCACCTTCGTTGTAGCAAGGAATCAGGATCGAAATCAGCGGTTCGCCTTCCAGCGGCGGCGGCAGCGTGTCGTCCTGCCATGGCCAGTGGCGCTCCCAGTGCAGCCAGAAATACAGGCCGCCGGCGATCCACAACCCGGACATGAATAGTGGGTAGAAGAACACGAACGACATCAGGAACTGGCCGGTCACCAGGAAGATCAGCCCCAGCGGAACGCCAAGGACAATCGCCAGAACAAGCAGGGCTAACAGTCTATCCAGCATGTTATGGATTCCATTTGTTGGAGAGTGCAGGCCTTACGGTTTTCAGGTCTGGCAGGTTGTCGAGGAAGTTGTCCGGGTAGTAACCGAAGCTGGTTGCGCCTTGACGCTTGAGCCGGCCCATCCAGTCCGCCAGATGCACGGCGTCGATATCGGCCTGATCCTTCTGGTTCCAGTCACGCGCCTGCAATTCGAACACGGTGCGGTTGAGCGCGCCGGGACGTTTCTTCACTGTGGCGACCAGTTCTTCCAGCCACGGGCCGGACTCGGCCAGCGTCTGTTTTTCCATCAACGGCATGGCCATTGGCGCCGTCCAGTCGTAGGTGGCGAGGAAGTCATCGAGGTTCTGCGCGAACCACGCTTCGCTCTCTGGATTGAGCATCGGTTCGGCGAAGATGTTGCGCGCGGTCAGCACTTGCGGGCCGCGAATCGCACGGACCTTGGCGGTCAGTTCGTTGGTGAAGTCGATCAGGTAGCGGCTCTTGAAACGCGTCCAGCGTTGCATCGCCGCCGGATCGTCGCGCAGCGCGGCAATCGAACCTGGCAGACCTTGAGCGGCGTAGGCCTTCAGGGCATCCGGGCTGGCGTCCTCGAAATCCGAGAGCACCGCATCGTCGTGGTAGAGAATGCCGTCGACCGAGGTCAGCCGCGCCACATCTTCGTAAATTTCACCGATGATCTTGCGCACTTCGGGATTGAACGGTGACAGGCGTTTGTACTGCTTCGGGTCGACCGAGGTGATGGCGGTTTTCGGGTCCCAGCGGGTTACACGCGGCAGCTTCGAATCCAGTTCGAAACTCAGCACCGGCATCCATGCAAAGACTTTCACATGGGCACGGGTGCGCAGTTGCCAGGCGACGCGGTCGAACAGGTCGGCGCGCATCGGCAAGTGACGGTTGGGGAAGTACAGCGAATGCACCAGACCATCGCCCTTGGGGTCGGCGAAGGCTTGCAGGAACACCGTGCTGGCGCCCAGGTCAGCCATGCGCTGCACCAGTTTGCCGAGGTTGATGTCCTGCTGGGCCGGGTCCGGGTCGTAGACGTTGTCGAGATCGACATGCACCACGCGCATCGGCGCTTCGGCCTGCACCGAGACGATGCTGTTGGCGAAATGCTCGCCGTCAGGATCGGAGGCGACGAGAAAGCGCGGCCCGCTCATCAGGTTATCGAGGGTGTCGAGGCCGTCGTCCAGCGTCAGGGCCATTTCATAGCCCTCCTCACCGACCACGGTCAGCGAGGTACCGTCGGCGGTGCCGTACGGCCAGACCCAGACCCGTGGTTTGTAACCGGTGGCCTTGCGGATCTTCTCGGAAATGTTCTTCACGTCGGTACGAATGCGTGCCTGGAAATCGGCTTCGGATTCATAGCGCTTGGTCACCGGGTCATAACGCCGGGTCGCGGCGGCCGGCTGCAGGTTGCCCTGCGGGTTGCCAAGGATGCCTTTGTGGTTGGCATCGGTGTGAGCGGCGATCTCTACCAAACCGGACCTGGAAATTTCGCGGATCTGCTGCCAGGTCAGGAAGTTGTCACGGTTACGCGGCGTGCCGGCGAAATCCACCGGTTGATTGAGCGGCGTGTCGATCCAGGTGCCGACCGGCGCCAGCAAGGCGTGCCAGTTGTAGGCGCGCAGCACTGGCAGCACGCGGGTATAGAAGCTGGCGTAACCGTCGTCGAAACTGAGCAGCACCGCTCTCGCCGGCAGCTCCGGGCCGCCATTGCGTGCGGCCATGATCTGGTCGACGGTCACTGGTTTGTAGCCGTTCTCGCGCAGCCAGGCGAGCTGCTCGATCATGCGCTCGGTGCGCACCGCCACCACGGCCTGATCGGGATCACGGTCTTCGACATCGTGATAGGCGATGCCGAGCACGTGGTTTTTTGGCCACGGTTGTTCACTGGCCGCGACCGGGCGCTCGGAGGGCGGCGCGAAGGCCGGGGCTTGCTGGGCGCAGGCGCTGATCAGCAGCGCTCCCAGCAGAAGGATGAAACGCGAGATAAAAGGCATCTTCAAACTCTTCTAGAAGCGGAAAGTGAGGTCGACGAGCAGACGCAGATCAGTTTCCCGATCACCGTCGTAAGGCCGGTTGATCACACTGAACATGCCGCCCACATCGAACACGTCGTTCCAGGCGTACCGTTGGCCGTAACCGAGCAATGCCATGCCGCCGGTGCCGTGGTCGCGCTGGCTGTAGGTGCCCGCGCCGGCCTGGAATTGCTGGCTCCAGGAAGTCTCGTAGCGGTGGTAGAGCACGTGATTGACGTTGACCAGCGGCATCACGCTGAAGTCCGACTTCGGGTTGAAGTACGGCACGTCGTCGGATTTCGAGTTGTGGCTGGTGCCGACTTCCAGGCCGGCGTCGACCTGAATGTTCGGCGCGGTGTAGATGCCCTCGCGCCCGGTCACCAAGGCTTCGACGCGGTTGTTGCCATCGCTGAAGTGCGACGGGCTGACCGACACGCGCCACTCGCGGCTTTCGTTGGCGCGCCAGCGCAGGAACGCACTGCCGCCGTTGGCCTTGATATCACTGTTGAGCGCGCGCAGCGGGGTTTCCGCCGAGAGGTATTCGAGGCTGCCGCCGTACTGCCAGTGATCGTTGATGTCGCGGGCTATCGCCAGGCGTGCGCCTTGTTTGTCACCGAAGCCGTAATCGTGATTCGACACCTCGGCTTCGAGGGTCATGTCACGGGTGCGCCGTTCCAGGCCGACCCGCTGGAAACGATGGTGACCGGTGCCTTCGGCGAAATCACCGGTGGCATAACCGGCGCCGGCGAACACGCGCCAATCTTCGTTGATCGGTGGGCTGTAAAGGGTGCTCTGGATACCAAAATCACGGCTGCCGCTGACCGCACCGGCATCGCCGCTGCCGCCACCATTGGCCTTGCCGCCGTAGGCTTCGACGCGCAGTTCGGCCATGTCATGCACTTCCCGTTCGCGAGCCAGGCGCTGCACTTGGCGGTTGTCTGGATAGCGCGCGACCACGTCGTCGACCAGCGCATCGTTCTGCCGCCACTCCTGCAACTCCATCGCGGTGCGCGCCTGAGCGACCTCCAGGCCGGCATCGCGGGGCGCCATGCTCTCGGTCTCCTTGAGCTGGCTTTCCGCGCGGCGCGGCCACTGGCGGGCGAGGTAGAGATCGGCCTGGGCCAGACGCAAGCCAAGGTTGCCCGGCGCCTGATCGACCAGCGTCTGCAAACGCTCTTCACCGTGCGGAAGATCGGAACCGTAGGTACCGGCCTGGGCGGCGAGTTGCTGGGCGTCCATCCATTCGTCGTTGGGGTTGCCGATGGGCAGACCTTTGAGCTCGACGCGCGGACGCTGGGCTTTCGCTGCGTCCTCGGCGACCTTGCGCGCCTCATCGGCGCGGTCGCTTTCTAGCAAGGAGTAATACAGCGCAGTGCTGTCCTCAAGGCGATCACCGACATCGGCGTCCGGCGCCGAAAGCACCTGGCGATACAGATCGGTGGCAGTCTCGGGCTCACGCTGATCGAGATAAGACGCTGCCACCCAGCGCAGGGCATAGGTCGGAATTTCCACGCCCTCGGCTTGCAGTTTCTGGTATTCGCTGATGACGTCGGCGGTGCGCGCGCGGGCCTTGAGCGCGCCCATGCGGTCGATGCGCCAGCGCGTCACGTCATCGTGAGCAGTGGCGTCAGGGGTCCAGGTTGCGAGCAATTTGTCGTAATCGGCCAGCGCGCGGTCGGCGATGACGTAGCGTTCCTTTTCGCTGCGGGTGGCCAGTTCGGCGAGGCGCACGCGTTCGGCGGCGAGATCGCCTTCGAGCCGGCGCAAGGTCACCGGATCAATCAGGCCTGGACGTTGACTGGCCAGCCGCAGCGCCGGTTCTGGCAGGCGGGCCTTTTGCAGGGCGACCACGTACTCGCGGGCAACTTCCGGCTTGTTGCCGGCGCGGATGAAGGCCTGATCGTATTCGAAGAGTGCGTCGTACTGTTTGCCGGCGCGACCGAGTGCGTAGCCCAAGGCGAGACGGCGTGACGGATCGTCGGGTTTGGCGGCGACCAGCGCCTGGGCGCGGGTGACGGCCTGATCGGGCTTGCCGGCATCGGCCTGGGTCAGCGCGAGGCCCAGTTGCAGGTCAGCGTTGTCCGGCTCCAGCGCCAGTGCCTTGTTGTAGACCTGGGTAGCCTGATCCCAGCGCTTGAGGTTGCGATAGGCACGCGCGGCGGCGGTCAGTGCCTGCACCGGCAGGACGCGGTCGCGACCTTGTGTTTCATAGACCTTGACCACTTCGGCATCGAGCCCGGCCCAACTGGCGATTTGCAGGTGATCGCTGACCTGGCCGTCGCTGGCCTGGCCCGGCGGCACCTGACGCAAAACCGTCAGCGCAGGCGTGTAATGCCCGGCGCGGGCATCGCGCACCATCTCGTCGTAGGGTGTGTCGGCCAACGCCAGCACTGGCCAGAGCAACTGGCTGCACAGGGCGAATCGGAACAAAGGGCGCAAACCACGATGTAATACAGGGCCATCAATACGCGGCATTTGTCAGCATCCTTACATGGCCAGCCGGGTCGCAATGCCCTCCTTGCCCATTCGTAACGGTGGCCGACAATGACAGCCTTCGGCCAAGCTTGGTGAGGCAGTCTGCACGCAAGCGTAGTCGAGTTTTCACAACGCAATAATTGTTCAGAATCGGCCTGTCTGTACAAAACCCGTACAGCAAAACGCCCGGCGCCTGTTTACACAGGGGCCGGGCGTCTGGAGGGCGCGCGGTGGGCTTATTGCTCTTGGGTGACGCCGGCAAACTTGCTCATGAGGAAGCCGATGAACTGCTCGACGGTCATCTTCTGGCCGTTGAATTCGACCTGATTGGCCGCGTAATGCAGTTTGGTCACCACGTTGGTGCCGTCGGCGACAGCCAATTGCGAGCCGACCGCCATGCCGGCGAACATGTCTGCCGCTTCCTTGGACTGATCGACGATGGCTTTGGCGTCAGTCTGGCCATCGAGTTGCGCCTGCACGCTGAGCAGATCGACGAGCATCGGCTTGGACACCTGAATGTTCAGGTCGAGCAGCGCGATCAGTTGCTTGCCGAGTTGATCCGGCGGCAGGTCCATCGATTGCGGCTTGGTCAGGTCGATCACCAGATTGGCGCGGCTTTCACCGTTGGCGGTGTTGAACGACAGATTCTCCAGCGCCAGTTGCGGGCCGGCCGCCAGCAACTTCTGCAGATCGGCTTTGACCTGGGCGTTTTCCGCTTCGGTCAGATTCAGCTCCGGTGCCGGCAAACCTTGTGCGGCGGCCTCGGCGGCGGCTTTTTCATACGGCTGCAATTTGGTCTGGTAGATCTGCATCAGCGACATGGTCGACGGAATGTCGAGGTTCTTCAGGCTCATGGCCATGGCCGCCGAACCGACTTTCTTGTCGTTGAGCGTCACTTCGCCGATTTTGTAGTCGGCACGCCCCGAGGCGTTGCTGCCGCTTTCTTCGGTGCGGTTCTTCATTTCGAAGTTCTTTACGCCCAGCACCATCGGCTTGGCGCCGAAGGTGGTTTTGCTGCTGGTCACTTCCAGGGTGTTTTCCCCGGTGTAGTACCCGTAGCTGCTCTTGGCGAGGTTGCTGGCCAGGGTCAGACCGTTGAGCTCGACCTGCACCGGCGCCTGGTCTTCCGACACGGTGACCAGTTTCAGGTTATCCATGTAACCGTCGGCCTTGACCTTCTGCGCCTGGGCGCTGGCGGCGATGTCCATGCTCAGACCGGAAAACTTCAGGCTCGATTGCTCATCCAGCGCAGTTTCGAACGGCACCAGATTCAGAGTGCTGGTGGTCGACTCGTCGTAGCCGATGTTGGTCACGCCCTTGAGCGGCGCGGCGCCGTTGGTGGCGGCGAACCATTTTTCCGTGGACGGGCTCTTTTCCAGCTCGTAGTTGCTGGTGGCCATGACCGGCAGCCACTTCAGCGAAACCAGACGCGAGAACGGCAGCGGGCCGTGTTCGATGTGGTCGACGAACAGCAGCTCGACCGGCGTATCACCGAACATTTCGCCTTCACCCTTGAGGCGATAGTGCGCGGTGCTGGTGAAGGTGTGGCGTTCCAGCGATACCAGTTCCAGCGACGCGGTGCCGTTGGAGCCGGCCATGGCGGTCTGCAACTCTTTGTTGGCGTTGGTCACGGCGTTGTTCAGTACGCCTTCGATCTTGGTCCCGGTGTACCAGGCCCCGCCTGCGCTGATCGCGCCGATGGCAACAACAATTCCGAGAAGCACGCCTGCTGATTTATTCATGAATGACCTGATCGGTTTCCGTGGCTGTGGATGAAGTCGTCTTCCTTGAACCCGGGATCGGGTCGCGGCTCGACTGTGCGCAATTAAGCGGTGGAGATTAGCACCGGGCGCGGGCGACGGCCCAATGTTTAAAGGTTAAAGAGTGTCTATGGAGGGAATGGACAGTCGGCAGGAGCGAAGAGTTTCGGTGTTTTTGCGGGCCTCTTCGCGAGCAGGCTCGCTCCCACCCGGATAGTGCTGTACCTGTGGGAGATTCTATGGTTCATGCCTAGCCCCTAAACGCCTTTGGGTGAGTATTCGCTCTGGTTTTTCAACAGAGCAAATACCACCCGTGCAAGCTTGCGGGCTAGTGCGACCAGTGCTTGGGTAGTGCTCAATCCACGCCCTCTCATAGCCTCATAAAACCCTTTCCACACCGAGGTCCGGCTCGCCGCCATTGCAGCGTTGTGCAGCAATCGACGTGCCTCAGGGTCGCCTCGTTTGGTCAGACAGCGCCGGCCTTTCTTTTTGCCTGAGTCCGCTATGCGCAGATCCATTCCTAGAAAAGCGATGAAAGCGTCGGCATTCCTGAAGTCCCCACGCTGAAAG
>NZ_WBRZ01000102.1:0-17459 GCF_008923895.1 Pseudomonas sp. GXM4 | reverse complement strand
GTCATGAAACTTACTACCCTGCGACCGAATGTCGCGGTTTACGCGGCCTCCAGCTTTGTTGCGAAATCCGCAACAACACCTTGCGCCAATTGGCGGTTTACTTAGCTGACTAACAAATCCTATAACAGAGTCCTGCACACGCCTTGGTGCAGTAACTTGAGATCTGGAGCTAGCAGATGACTGTAAAAGTAACTGAACGCGACGATTCACACATGTCCCACGAAGGCCTGGCCGCCGGCATCCGTATCTGGGATGTGCATCAACAAGACTTGCTGGTCGGCATGTTCCACAACGAGATCGATGCGCATAACTACAAGGCTGAACTGGAAGTGCAGGAGCAACAAAGAGAACTGAAGTCCGCCTGAAACAACACAGCATTTGAAAACGACAAACCCCGCCATGAGCGGGGTTCGTCGTTGTTACAGCCTTGGATTTACCACATCAGATCGTCAGGGATCTGGTACGCCGCGTACGGATCGTCCTCGGCGTTGACCTCTTCGGTCTGCACGTTGAGCTGGACGATGCGCTGCGGGTCGCGCTCCTGGATCTTCAGCGCCGCTTCACGGGGAATCACTTCATAGCCGCCGTTGTGGTGCACGATCGCCAGCGAACCGCTGCTGAGCTTGTTGCGCATCAGCGTGTTGACCGAGATGCGCTTGACCTTCTTGTCATCGACGAAGTTGTAGTAGTCCTCGGTGGTCAGCTTGGGCAGACGCGAGACTTCGATCAACTGCTTGACCTGCGCGGCACGGGCCTTGGCCTCGGCTTTTTCCTGCTGCTGACGGTTCAGTTCCTGGTCGCGCTTGACCTTCTCGGCCATGGCTTCCTGGGCGGCGCGCTGCTGCGAATCGTCCAGCTCGGCCTGGCCTTTGTGGGCCAGGCGCTGTTGCTTCTGCTTGTCTTTGCTGACCTGCTTGGCCTGCTTTTGGTTGACCAGGCCTGCTTTGAGCAACTGGTCGCGAAGGGAAAGGCTCATCAATGCTTACTCACTTGGGCAACGGCTCAGCCGCAGCTGGGCTCATTCTTTTCCTGGCGTTTGGCTTCGCCCCACAGGGCGTCCAACTCTTCGAGGGTGCAATCTTCCATGGGACGGTGGGTGTCGCGCAATGCCTGTTCGATAAAACGGAAACGTCTTTCAAACTTGCCATTGGCGCCGCGCAGGGCGGTTTCCGGATCGACCTTCAGATGCCGGGCCAGATTGACCACGGAAAACAGCAAATCGCCGATCTCGTCGGCCACCGCCACAGGATCATTTTCCGACATGGCTTCGAGCACTTCATCGAGCTCTTCGCGCACCTTGTCGAGCACCGGCAAAGCGTCCGGCCAGTCGAAACCGACCTGCCCGGCGCGTTTTTGCAACTTGGCTGAGCGCGACAGTGCCGGCAACGTGGCCGGCACGTCGTCGAGCAAGGACAACTGCTCGGGCGCCGAGGCTTTCTCGGCGCGCTCTTCGGCCTTGATCTCTTCCCAGCGCTGCTTGACCTGCTCTTCGCTCAAGCGCGGCACGTCGAGCGGCGCGTACAGATCGCCCGTCGGGAACACATGCGGATGACGGCGGATCAGTTTGCGCGTGATGCTGTCGATCACCCCGGCAAATTCGAACCGCCCCTCTTCCTTGGCCAACTGGCTGTAATACACCACCTGAAACAACAGATCGCCCAACTCGCCCTGCAAATGGTCGAGATCACCACGTTCGATGGCATCGGCCACTTCATAGGCTTCTTCGAGGGTGTGCGGGACGATGGTCGCGTAGGTTTGCTTGATGTCCCACGGACAACCGAACTGCGGATCGCGCAGGCGGGACATCAGGTGGAGCAGGTCTTCGAGTGAATACATCATTTATCAGGCTCACCACAAAATCCTGTGGGAGCTGGCTTGCCAGCGATTGCATCACCTCGACTCTCCTGAGAGACCGAGTTGTCTGCATCGCTGGCAAGCCAGCTCCCACATGGGATCAGAGTCATCTTCACGGGGTACGGTTACGTCGCGTTTCGATGATGTTCGGCAATTGCGAAATCCGCCCCAGCAACCGCCCCAGCGCATCCAGACCGGGGATCTCGATGGTCAGCGACATCAGCGCGGTGTTGTCTTCCTTGTTCGAGCGGGTGTTGACCGCCAGCACGTTGATGCGCTCGTTGAGCAGCACCTGCGAGACGTCACGCAGCAGCCCGGAACGGTCGTAGGCGCGGATGATGATGTCCACCGGATAGGTGAGCACCGGCACCGGGCCCCAGCTGACCTGGATGATCCGCTCCGGCTCGCGCCCGCCCAGTTGCAGCACCGAGGCGCAGTCCTGGCGGTGAATGCTCACGCCACGGCCCTGAGTGATGTAACCGACAATCGCATCGCCCGGCAGTGGCTGGCAGCAGCCGGCCATCTGCGTCATCAGGTTGCCGACGCCCTGGATCTGGATATCGCCGCGCTTGCCCGGTTTGTAACCGGTGGCCTTGCGCGGGATCAGCTCCAACTGTTCGTTGCCGCGCTCCGGTTCGACCAATTGCTGCGCAAGGTTGACCAGATGCGCCTGACGCAGATCGCCGGCACCGAGGGCGGCGAACATGTCTTCGGCGGTTTTCATGTTGGCCTTTTCAGCCAGCTTGTCGAAATCCACCGCCGGCAGGCCGAGGCGATTGAGTTCGCGCTCGATCAGGGTTTTACCGGCCGCAACGTTCTGATCGCGAGCCTGCAACTTGAACCAGTGAACGATCTTCGCCCGCGCCCGCGAGGTGGTGACGTAACCGAGGTTCGGGTTCAGCCAGTCGCGGCTCGGCGTGCCGTGCTTGCTGGTGATGATCTCGACCTGCTCGCCGGTCTGCAGGCTGTAGTTCAACGGCACGATGCGGCCGTTGATCTTCGCGCCCCGGCAGTTGTGGCCGATTTCGGTGTGTACCCGATAGGCGAAATCCAGCGGCGTCGCGCCTTTCGGCAAGTCGATGGCGTGACCGTCGGGAGTGAAGATGTAAACCCGATCAGGCTCGATATCGACGCGCAACTGTTCGGCCAGACCGCCGATATCACCCAGCTCTTCATGCCATTCGAGGACCTGACGCAGCCAGGAAATCTTCTCTTCGTAATGGTTCGAGCCGGATTTGACGTCGGTGCCCTTGTAGCGCCAGTGCGCGCAGACGCCGAGTTCGGCTTCTTCGTGCATGGAGTGGGTGCGGATCTGCACCTCGAGGACCTTGCCTTCCGGGCCGATCACCGCCGTATGCAGCGAGCGGTAGCCGTTCTCTTTCGGGTTGGCGATGTAGTCGTCGAATTCTTTCGGGATGTGCCGCCACAGAGTGTGGACGATGCCGAGCGCGGTGTAGCAGTCGCGCATTTCCGGCACCAGCACGCGCACCGCGCGAACGTCGTAGATCTGGCTGAATTCCAGCCCCTTGCGCTGCATTTTGCGCCAGATCGAGTAGATGTGTTTCGCCCGGCCGCTGATGTCGGCGTCGACGCCGGTGGCCTGCAGTTCGTCCTTGAGCTGGGTCATCACGTCGCTGATGAAGCGTTCGCGATCCAGCCGCCGCTCGTGGAGCAACTTGGCGATCTGCTTGTATTGATCGGGTTCCAGATAACGGAAGGACAAGTCCTCCAGTTCCCATTTGATATGACCGATGCCGAGGCGATGGGCCAGCGGCGCATAGATGTCGAAGACTTCGCGAGCGACGCGGTTGCGCTTTTCATCGTCGGCGGTTTTCACCGCACGGATGGCGCAGGTGCGTTCGGCCAGTTTGATCAGCGCAACGCGCACGTCATCGACCATCGCCACGAGCATCTTGCGCAGGTTCTCGACCTGCCCTTGGGTGCCCATGACCATCGATTGCCGTGGGCTGAGGCTGGCGCTGATGGCCGCCATGCGCTGCACGCCGTCGATCAGCTTGGCCACCACCGGACCGAAGCGCTGGCCGATGGCCGCCAGCTCGATCTGGCCTTCGCGCACGCCGCGATACAACACGGCGGCGACCAGCGAATCCTGGTCGAGCTTGAGGTCGGCGAGGATCTCGGCGATCTCAAGGCCAGTGCTGAAACTGCCGGAGCCTTCGGCCCACAGATTCTTCTTCGCATTGGACTGCTGTTCGGCCTCGCGAGCGAACTCGCAGGCTTCTTTCAAGGCCTCGCGATCCAGTGCCAGATCGACACTGACCGCGTGATCGAGCCAGGCCTCGAGATTGATACTGCCGTCGGTGTTGATCGGCTGGTGTGCTCTCACCTGTACCATGCTGCTTTACCTTCCCTACGACGCAGATTCAATGCGTCAAATCGCTGATCCTCAGTGTCCGTTCGCGCTCGCGGGGCTCAGGCGAGCGCTGCGCGGACAGATCAGACGGATTCAGACGAGCCGTCCTGGCTCGCTTCAAATAACGCCATGGCCTCGACATGTGCCGTCTGAGGAAACATATCGAGAATCCCGGCACGTTTTAACCGGTAGCCCTGCTTGATCAATTCCTGCGTGTCGCGCGCCAGCGTGGCCGGGTTGCACGACACATATACCAACCGCTTGGCACCCAGGGTCGCGAGCTTGCGCACCACCTCGAAAGCACCATCACGCGGTGGGTCCAAGAGTACCGCAGAAAAGCCGTTTCCGATCCACTGGGCATCGGTCAAAGGCTGGGATAAATCGGCTTGAAAAAACTTTGTGTTATGCAAATTGTTACTGACGGCGTTGGCAGCGGCGCGCTCGACCATGGTCTGCACGCCCTCCACCGCCACCACTTCACGCACGCTTTTAGCCAGCGGCAGAGCAAAATTGCCCAGACCGCAAAACAGGTCGAGCACGCGCTCGTCAGCCTTCGGCTGCAGCCACTCCAGCGCCTGAGCGATCATCGCTTCGTTGACCCCGGCGTTGACCTGAACGAAGTCACCCGGCCGGTACGCCAGCTCGAGATCCCACTGTTCCAGGCGATAGCCGAGGCTCTGACCGGCTTCGACCGGTTGCGGTTCACCTTCGCCATGCAGCCACAACTGCGCTTCATGGAACTGGCAGAAATCCTTGAGAATGGTCAGATCCGCTTCGGACAACGGCGCCATGTGCCGCAGCAATACCGCCAGAGATGAGCCACTGAACAACTCGACATGGCCTAGCGCCTGCGGTTTGCTCAAACGACGGAGCATCTCCGGCAAGCGGGTCATGATCGGCTGCAAGGGCTGTACCAGCACCGGGCATTCGCTGATCGCGACGATGTCCTGACTGCCGGCAGCGCGGAAACCCACTTCGAGTTTTTTTGCCTTCATGTCCCAGCGCACGGCGATGCGCGCGCGCCGACGGTAACCGAATTCCGGGCCGGTCAGCGGCGCCGCCCATTCTTCAGGTTCGACACCGGCCACCCGCGACAATTGCTCGGCAAGCATGCGCTGTTTCAGGGCGAGCTGTTCGTCGTGGGGCAAGTGCTGAACGCTGCAACCGCCACAGCGGCCGAAGTGTGGGCATGCTGCCGGGCGCCGCAACTCGCTGGCCTTGAACACGCGTTCGGTGCGCGCCTCGACCACTTTGCCGTGGGCGCCGAGCACCCGCGCTTCGACCTCTTCACCGGCAAGGGCGCCGAGGACGAACCAGGTTTTGCCTTCGAAAAACGCGATACCGCGACCGTCATTGGCCAGGCGCTCGATGTTCAAGCGCTGCTTTTTGCCGGTCGGGATCTGTGGCGCCTTGCTGCCGCCGGTGGGCTGGAAGCGCAGGCCTCTCTCGTGTTTGGCCATCAGTTCGACGCGTCGAAAATGCCGGTCGACAGGTAACGGTCGCCACGGTCGCAGATGATCGCGACGATCACCGCGTTTTCAACTTCTTTGGACAAGCGCAGCATCGCTGCCACCGCACCGCCGGAGGACACGCCGCAGAAGATGCCTTCTTCGCGGGCCAGACGCCGGGTAACGTCTTCGGCTTCGCTTTGCGCCATGTCGACGATACGGTCGACGCGGTCGGCCTGGTAAATCTTCGGCAGGTATTCCTGCGGCCAGCGGCGGATGCCGGGAATGGCCGAGCCTTCCATCGGTTGCAGGCCGACGATCTGTACGCTGTCGCTCTGCTCTTTGAGGTAGCGCGACACGCCCATGATGGTGCCGGTGGTGCCCATCGAACTGACGAAATGGGTGATGCTGCCCTGGGTCTGACGCCAGATTTCCGGGCCGGTGGTGGTGTAGTGCGCTTCCGGGTTGTCGCCATTGGCGAACTGGTCGAGCACCTTGCCACGGCCTTCGGCTTCCATACGCTGGGCCAGATCGCGGGCGCCTTCCATGCCCTCTTCCTGAGTTACCAGAATCAGCTCGGCGCCATACGCGGTCATCGCCGCTTTACGCTCGGCGCTGGAGTTGTCCGGCATGATCAGGATCATCTTGTAACCCTTGATCGCAGCGGCCATCGCCAGCGCGATGCCGGTGTTGCCGGAGGTCGCCTCGATCAGCGTATCGCCGGGATTGATCTGCCCGCGCAACTCGGCGCGAGTGATCATCGACAACGCCGGGCGGTCCTTGACCGAACCCGCCGGGTTGTTCCCTTCGAGCTTGAGCAAAAGGGTGTTGCTGGTGGCGCCGGGCAAGCGCTGCAAACGCACCAGCGGCGTGTTGCCGACGCAATCGGCGATAGTTGGGTACTGCAAGGTCATGGCGTATTCGCAATCCAGACGTGCGGGGGCGCCTATCATACCGGCAAACCCGCGCAGGCCATATCACGCAAAGTGCGGTGCTTATGGTTTATGGGAATAAGGCACAAAAGTCTCACCAGTGGTGAGACATTTAAGTTCGCCAGACTTCATCTGCAGCGATGCGGATGGCCTCATCGCTGGCAAGCCAGCTCCCACAGAGACCGAGTCTCACACGATTTGTGTTTGGCAGAAACTCCCTGTGGGAGCTGGCTTGCCAGCGATAGCGTCAGTCGGCGCAACACCATCATCCGCCAGCAAGCGCAAATTCAACCGCAGCCCCGCCCCGGTGTTTTCCGCCCAGAGCAACCCGCCCTGGCGCTGCACCGCATTACGCGCAATGCTCAAACCCAAACCAAAGCCACCATCCCCGGGTCTCGATCCGTCCAATCGAATGAACGGCGAAAAGATCCGCTGCAGATCTTCGTCAGCCACGCCGCCGCCCTGATCCTCCAGCCACAAATGCCAATACTCGCCATCGCGCCGTGCATCGAGACGCACAATCCCGCCCTCGGGCGAGTGACGAATGGCGTTGCGCAGGATGTTTTCCAGCGCCTGCGCCAAGGTATTGAGGTTGCCGCGCACCCAGCACGATGCCTCGACCGAGCATTGCAATTGCAGGCTCGGCCAGCCGCTTTCATAACAGGCGTTGTCGGTGAGCATTTCCCACAGTGCCTGAATCTGGATCGCTTCATCCGGCAACGGCGAGCGGTCGGTGTCGAGCCAGGCCAGTTGCAGGGTGTCTTCGACCAGCCGCTGCATGCCGTCGACTTCGCGGCCGATGCGCTCGCGCAATTGCGGCAAGCCCTGTTCGCTTTCGCTGGCCACACGCAGACGGCTCAGCGGCGTGCGCAGTTCGTGGGACAAGTCGCGCAATAACTGCTGCTGCAAGGCGACCGTGCTTTGCAAGCGCTCGGACATGGAATCGAAGGCCCGCGCCAGCTCACCGAGTTCATCCGGGCGCTGGGTGATGCCGCTCGACAGGCGCACGCTCAACTGATCAGCGCGCCAGGCGTTGGCCTGTTCGCGCAGGTTGTTCAGCGGCACCACCAGCAGGCGATACAGGCCGACACAGAGCAACAGGGTGAACAGCCCGGGAATCACGCCGTTGGTGATCACCCGCCAGAACACCCGGTACTTGCCCGGAACAAAGCGCTCGGGCAGCTCGATGACGAGGATGCCGGCGGCCGGATCCTGAGGGAACGGCACCCGCAGCCAAGGTCGGCCCTTCTTGTGGATCGGCCAGTCGAGGCCGCGCAAAAAGGTCAGGTGCTGCACCTCTGCCGCGTTCAACGGCTGGCTGCTCAGCGACTGCAAATCAGCGCCGATCACGCCGACCCAACTGGCCTCGCGCAATTCCATGCTCTGCAACCAGTCATCGACGCCATTGCGCCCGCCGCGCTGCCACGCCTGTTCGGCTTGCGCGGCATAACGGCTGAGGGTGCTGCGCGCGTCACTGGAGAGAAACTGATTGCGCTCCTCCATGTAGCGGCCCCACGACCAGCTCAGCCAGATCATCAGCAGACAGAACGCCACCAGCAGGCACGCCAGTTTCCAGAACAGCGAATGCCGCCCCGGCAGTTCAGACAGTTTCATCGGCGCCGCTCAAGACGTAGCCCTTGCCCCACACCGTGCGCACTTCGCGCTCGGTGTAACCGATGGCTTTGAGTTTGCGACGGATCTGGCTGATGTGCATGTCGAGGCTGCGGTCGTGCGCCGCAAAGCCGCGTTGCAGGACGTGCTGATAAAGGAAGGCCTTGCTCAGCACTTCCTCGTTGTTGCGGTGCAGGGTTTCCAGCAGACGGAATTCGCTGCGGGTCAGCCCGGCCGCTTGCTCGCGGAAAAACACATCGCACTGTTCGTCATCGAAACGCAGGGCGCCGCTGACCACCGCAGCGGTAACCGCAGGCGGGCGCCGATCCAAGGCCACGCGGCGCAGGATCGCTTCGATGCGCACATGCAACTCGGCCATGCTGAACGGCTTGGGCAGATAGTCATCGGCACCGAGGCGGAAACCGCTGATGCGATCGGCCTCGGCACCCAGCGCCGACATCAGCAACACCGGCGTCGAATGGCTCTGCCGCAATTGCGTCAACAACTGCAGACCATCGAGCCCCGGCAGCAGAATATCCATCAGCACCACGTCGAAAGGCTGGCGCTGGGCGATGTTCAGACCTTCCTGGCCGTTCTGGCACCAGGTCACCTGAAAACCGCTGCGGCCCAGATGCTCGTGCACATACGCGCCGAGGACGGGGTCGTCTTCAATGGAAAGGATGCGTGGCTGGCCAACGGAAACAGGAGTCATGAGTATCTGCAAGTAATTCTCAGTTGGCGGATTATTCAAGATTGTCCGACAGCGGGCAACACAAGCTTGGCCTGTCGGACGAACGAGTGCGTCGGCGGCGCTGCATTTTCCGCAAGATTGCCCGCCTGCAAATCGCTACACTGCGCCCATGTCGCGTGCCGGATGCACGCATGTGTCAACAGATCAGCGGGATGCGGGAGATAGGCGTGCTCAAGAAACTGGGAATCAAAGGTCGCGTGCTGTTGCTGACCTTGTTGCCGACCAGCCTGATGGCGCTGGTGCTGGGTGGCTATTTCACCTGGACGCAGCAGACCGACCTGCACAGCCAATTGATGCAGCGCGGCGAAATGATCGCCGAGCAACTGGCGCCACTGGTGGCGCCAGCGATGGGCCACGGCGACGCCGATCTGCTTGAACGCATCGCCACCCAGTCCCTTGAACAACCCGACGTGCGCGCGGTGACTTTCCTCGCGGCGGATCGCTCGCCACTGGCCCACGCCGGCCCGACCATGCTCAATCAAGCGCCAAGCGGCGACAGCGCGCTGCTGCAACGACGCAGCGGCAATGACGCGACGCGCTACCTGATGCCGGTGTTCGGCAAGCATCGCAACCTCGCCGGCGAAATCATTCCCGAAGAATCCGAACGCCTGCTCGGCTGGGTCGAGCTGGAGCTGTCGCACAACGGCATGTTGCTGCGCGGCTATCGCAGCCTGTTCGCCAGCCTGCTGCTGATCGCCGCCGGACTTGCCGGCGCCGCCCTCCTCGCGTTGCGCATGGGCCGCACCATCAATCGTCCGCTGAGCCAGATCAAACAGGCTGTCGCGCAGCTCAAGGACGGTCATCTGGAAACCCGCTTGCCGCCGCTCGGCAGTCAGGAGCTGGACGAACTGGCCTCGGGCATCAACCGCATGGCCGGCACCCTGCAGAACGCTCGTGAAGAATTGCAGCACAGCGTCGATCAGGCCACCGAGGACGTGCGGCAGAACCTGGAAACCATCGAGATCCAGAACATCGAGCTGGACCTGGCGCGCAAAGAAGCGCTGGAAGCCAGCCGGATCAAATCCGAATTCCTCGCCAACATGAGCCACGAGATCCGCACGCCGCTCAACGGCATTCTCGGCTTTACCCACCTGTTGCAGAAAAGCGAACTGACCCCGCGCCAGCTCGACTATCTGGGCACCATCGAAAAGTCTGCCGACAGCCTGTTGGGAATCATCAACGAGATTCTCGACTTCTCGAAAATCGAGGCCGGCAAACTGGTACTCGATCACATTCCGTTCAACCTGCGCGACCTGTTGCAGGACACCCTGACCATCCTCGCCCCGGCGGCGCACGCCAAGCAGCTTGAGCTGGTCAGCCTGGTCTATCGCGATACACCGCTGTCGCTGGTCGGCGATCCGCTGCGCCTGAAGCAGATCCTCACCAACCTGGTCAGCAACGCGATCAAGTTCACCCGTGAAGGCACCATCGTCGCCCGGGCGATGCTCGAAGACGAACACGAAGACAGCGTGCAACTGCGCATCAGCATTCAGGACACCGGCATCGGTCTGTCGAGTCAGGATGTCCGCGCGCTGTTCCAGGCTTTCAGTCAGGCCGACAATTCGCTGTCGCGCCAACCCGGCGGCACCGGGCTGGGGCTGGTGATTTCCAAGCGCCTGATCGAGCAGATGGGCGGCGAGATCGGCGTCGACAGCACGCCGGGCGAAGGTTCGGAATTCTGGATCAGCCTGAGCCTGCCCAAAACCCGCGACGATGCCGAAGACCTGCCCGCCGCGCCGCTGCTCGGGCGCCGCGTGGCGGTGCTGGAAAATCACGAACTGGCGCGTCAGGCCTTGCAACATCAACTGGAAGACTGCGGACTGCAAGTTACGCCGTTCAATACTCTGGAGAGCCTGAGCAATGGCGTCACCGGCGCGCATCAGACCGATCAGGCGATCGATCTGGCAGTGATCGGCATCACCAGCAACGACATGCTCCCGGAACGCTTGAACCAGCACATCTGGGACCTTGAACATCTGGGCTGCAAAGTGCTGGTGCTGTGCCCGACCACCGAACAGACGCTGTTTCATCTGTCGGTGCCCAACCCGCACAGCCAGCTCCAAGCCAAACCGGCGTGTACGCGCAAATTGCGCCGGGCCTTGTCCGATCTGGTCAATCCGCGCCAGACCCGCAGCGAACCGGGCGAGCCGCTATCCAGCCGTGCGCCGCGCGTGCTGTGTGTCGACGACAACCCGGCGAATCTGTTGCTGGTGCAGACCCTGCTCGAAGACATGGGCGCCCGCGTGCTCGCGGTCGAAAGCGGTTACGCGGCCGTCAAAGCGGTGCAGAGCGAATCTTTCGATCTGGTGTTGATGGACGTGCAGATGCCAGGCATGGATGGCCGCCAGACCACTGAAACCATTCGCCAGTGGGAAAGCGAGCGGCATTGCACGCCGCTGCCGATCGTCGCCCTCACCGCCCACGCCATGGCCAACGAAAAACGCGCGCTGCTGCAAAGCGGCATGGACGACTACCTGACCAAACCGATCAGCGAGCGGCAACTGGCGCAGGTGGTGTTGAAATGGACCGGGCTGGCCCTGCGCAATCAGGCACCTGAGCGCAACGGCGACAGCGCGGCGAGTCAGCAGGAACTGCCGGTGCTCGATCACGAAGAAGGCTTGCGTCTGGCGGCGGGCAAGGCGGATCTGGCGGCGGACATGCTCGCTATGCTGCTGGCCTCGCTGGAAGCCGACCGCGAAGCGATACGCGCCGCGCGTGACAGCCACGACCAGAATGCCCTGCTCGAACGCGTGCACCGCTTGCACGGCGCGACCCGTTATTGCGGCGTGCCGCAACTGCGCGCCGCCTGCCAGCGCAGCGAAACCCTGCTCAAGCAGGACGATCCGAAAGCCGCCGCCGCACTGGATGAACTGGAGCGCTCGATCAATCGACTCGCGGCGCAGGCGCGCATCAGCGCCTGATCCACGGCAAGGCACGGCGCGCGCAAAGCGCTACAGTTGTCGCGGGCCATTGCGGCCCGCGTCGATGTTCCAGGAGGATTCATGCGCACGATCATTTTCAGCAGCCAGACCTACGACCGCGACAGCTTCCTCGCCGCCGACTGCCCGGCCGGGCTTGAACTGCATTTTCAAGCGGCGCGGCTCAGCCTCGATACGGCGGCGCTGGCCGAGCAACACGAAGTGGTCTGCGCGTTCATCAATGACGACCTCAGCACCCCGGTGCTCGAGCGCCTCGCTGCCGGTGGCACGCGGCTGATTGCCCTGCGTTCGGCGGGTTACAACCATGTCGACCTGCCGGCGGCGAAACGCCTCGGCCTGGCCGTGGTTCGTGTGCCCGCCTACTCGCCGCACGCCGTGGCCGAACATGCGGTGGCGCTGATCCTCGCCCTCAATCGTCGTTTGCATCGCGCCTACAACCGCACCCGCGAAGGCGATTTCAGCCTGCATGGCCTGACCGGTTTCGATCTGGTCGGCAAGACCGTCGGCATCGTCGGCACCGGGCAGATTGGTGCGACCTTCGCGAAAATCATGCACGGCTTCGGCTGTGAATTGCTGGCCTACGATCCGTATCCCAATCCCGAGGTGCAGGCGTTGGGCGCACGTTATCTGAGCCTGCCGGAGTTGCTCGCGCAGTCGCGGATCATCAGCCTGCATTGCCCGCTCAACGAGCAGAGCAAGCACCTGATCAATCGCGATTCACTGGCGCACATGCAGGCGGGGGCGATGCTGATCAACACCGGGCGTGGCGGGCTGGTTGACACGCCAGCGCTGATCGACGCGCTGAAGGACGGCCAACTCGGTTATCTGGGGCTGGATGTTTACGAGGAAGAGGCGCAGCTGTTTTTCGAGGATCGCTCCGACCTGCCGTTGCAGGACGATGTGTTGGCGCGTCTGCTGACGTTTCCCAACGTTATCATCACCGCGCATCAGGCGTTTCTGACCCGCGAGGCGCTGGGCGCGATTGCCGCGACCACCCTGCACAACATCGCGACCTGGGCGGCGGGTACGCCGCAGAACCAGGTCGAGGGTTGAACGGTTTTACTTGGACAGCGAAGACGCCAGGATCAGCAAGCCCAGCCAGCCAAAACCGAGCAGGCGCTGCTTGCTCGAATGGCCGTTGCGCAGCAGGAACCAGACGAAAAACGCCGGCAACAGAAACACCATGATTTTCAGCCAGCCTTCCACCGGGCGACTGCCATCGGCGTTGAGCGGTTGTTGTTCCTGGCGGGCCTGTTCCGCAGCCTGCTGACGACGTCGGCGCCCCGCCGCTGCCGGCATCACTTTGGGTAAAGGCTCGGACACTGGCGGCGCAACCGCCTCGGGCACTGCGTTGTTGCGTGGCAGGCTGCCGAAGGAAATCGTCGAGGCTTGCACCGGTGCCGCCGTCGATTGCGCCTGCATGGCGGCATGTTCGGCCATCGGCGCGCCGCAGTGAATGCACACCAGCGCTTCGGAACTGATGCTCCGCTTGCATTCATAACATTCGATCAGCGCCATGTTCCGTTCCTTCAGATTCGGGAGCCGGCAGTTTGCCATGACTGTCGGCGCATTTGAACCGGATCGAAGGTCGCACGCGTGCATCATTCTGCAATCGAGCCCGTGCTAGCATGTCGCGCATATTTGGAGGACCCATGGTCGAACACGATTTCCGCTACACCCTGATGAACCCGCAACACACCCTCACCGAATGCCGCGCCCTGGTTCCAGGCCGCTATCAGGTGACCGGCAACGGTGGCTCGATCCGTATCGGCGATGCCCTGTTGGTCACGCTCAAAGGCAGCAAGGATTTGTCCATGCGCCTGACCGTCGACACGGTGCGCCACCTGATCAATCCGCCAGGCCAATGGACCGCGATGACCACAGGCCCGGTGTTCGGCGAACTGGCCATTCACACCTGGCAGGTCAACTGCGACAGCTGCGCGAAAGAGCTGAGCTTCGAATTCGCCGTGGATGCCAAACTCGGCAAGTCCGCCGAAAAACCCGCCGCCACCGCGCGCATCGCCGAGCTGGGCTGGAAAGCCGTCGGCGACAAGCACCTGTGCCCGAAATGCCAGGAGCCTGCGTGATGAAACGCCTCGCCCTGACCGCACTGATCGGTGTCGGCCTGGTCGGTTGCGCCGCAGAGCCGGTGCAACTGCAGCACAACCGCAGCTACATTCTGGAATGGATCGGCGAGCGGCCACTGATGGATTACAGCCATCTGACCGTGACCCTTGGCGATGACGGCCGCGCCTACGGCAACGGCGGCTGCAATCATTGGTTCGCGCCTTACACGCAGGACGGCGACAAGCTGAGCTTCGGCAAGATCGGCAAGACCCGCAAGCTCTGCGCCCCGGCGTTGATGGAGCAGGAACAACGCTTCTTGCAGGCGCTGGAAAAAGTCGAGCGCTGGGACATTTCGCCGATCGAGCAGATACGCTTCTGGCCTGCTCAGGGCAAACCGTTGCGCTGGTGGCTGGAAGAGGGTTGATCCGCCCTGGATCGCCAAGGCCCTCACCCTAGCCCTCTCCCAGAGGGAGAGGGGACTGATTGGGGGATATTGAAGAGTTATGTCGACGTGGTAATTCTTCGCCGAATCCATAATCGACTGGATCCTGTCTGACGGGACCATACTCAACTCGGTGTCTCAGGTCGATGTACGACGAAAGACACCTCGGTCGGCCCCCTCTCCCCCCGGGAGAGGGCTGGGGTGAGGGGCTTCTGGCGGTTTACTTCGTAGCCTGCAACGCCTCCAGCTTCGCCATTACCCCCGCCGCCGTCTGCTCACCGAGCAACTGCTCACGCACCTTGCCCTTGTCATCAATGATGAACGTCACCGGCAGCGCCTCACTGCGCGGCAGGTCGAACAGCTCGGCCGGATCCTGCGCGAGCACGGTGAACTTGATGCCGAGCTTTTCACTCGCCTCTTTCAATTCCGCGCCCTGCACATTGTCGAAGTTGACCCCGAACACCCCGACATTCTTGCTCTTGAGCTCATCAGCCAAATGATTCAGCTCGGGAATTTCCGTGCGGCACGGGCCACACCATTCGGCCCAGTAGTTAAGCACCACCCATTGTTTGTCCAGACGTTCGGACGCTACCTTCTGGCCGTTCTGATCGATGCCGTAGTCATTGCCGCAGCCCCCCAGCATCAACGCCCCGATTATCGTCAATGCCGCTGCCAATCGCCGTGTCATGTCGTGTTCCTTGTGAAAATTCGAAAGCGCCTGCGACCCATCGCCTCTGACGGTTCTGGATTGCGCGCCGCACAGTTAGAATAGCCGCCACTTTACGCCAGAAGCGACCCGCCATGACCGATCTGACGCTTTATCACAATCCGCGCTGCTCGAAATCCCGCGGCGCGCTGGAACTGCTCGAAACCCGCGGCTTGACTCCGACTGTCGTGCGCTACCTGGAAACGCCGCTCAGCGCCACGCAGATCAAGGCCCTGCTCGGCAAGCTCGGGATCAGCGCGCGGCAGCTGCTGCGCAGCGGTGAAGAGGAATACAAAACCCTGAACCTGGCCGACGCCAGCCTCAGCGAGCAGCAATTGATCGACGCCATCGCCGCACACCCGAAACTCATGGAGCGGCCGATTCTGGAAGTCGGCGACAAGGCCGTCATCGGTCGCCCACCGGAAAACGTGCTGGAGTTGTTGCCATGAGCACGCCGTACATTCTGGTTCTCTATTACAGCCGCAACGGTTCGACCAACGAGATGGCCCGGCAGATCGCCCGTGGCATCGAGCAGGCCGGAATGGAAGCGCGTCTGCGTACGGTGCCGGCGATTTCCACCGAGTGCGAAGCGGTGACGGCGGAGATTCCCGCTGAAGGCGCGCTCTACGCCAGCCTCGATGATCTGAAGAACTGCGCCGGCCTCGCCTTGGGCAGTCCGACGCGTTTCGGCAACATGGCCGCGCCGCTCAAGTACTTCCTGGACGGCACCAGCAACCTCTGGCTCACTGGCGCGCTGGTCGGCAAACCGGCCGGCGTGTTCACCTCCACCGCCAGCCTGCACGGCGGTCAGGAAACCACGCTGTTGTCGATGATGTTGCCGCTGTTGCATCACGGCATGTTGATCACCGGCCTGCCCTACAGTGAATCGGCCTTGCTCGAAACCGAAGGTGGCGGCACGCCGTACGGGGCCAGCCATCACGCCGGTGCCGACGGCAAGAACGGTCTCGATCAGCACGAAGTGGCGCTGTGTCGCGCACTCGGTCTGCGCCTGGCGAAAACCGCGCAGAAACTGGTGGGCTGATGGCGAAGAAGCCGAAAGTCCTGCCCTCGATAGAGTGGCTTGAGCCACGGGTCAAGGCGATGCGCGTGCTCAGCCTGCTGAGCTTTTTCGCCCTCGCCGGCTTGCTCGCTGTTTATTACCTGGTGTTCGCCGACCTGCATGGCGCGCGGCCGTGGGTGATTCTGCTGGTCGAGCTGATCCCGTGGCTGGTGCTCGCCCCGGCGATGATCATGGGCAGCGCCCGTGGCCATTCATGGATGTGTTTTGTGGTGAACCTGTATTTCATCAAAGGCGCCCTGGCGGCGTACGACCCCAACCGGCAGCTGTTCGGCCTGCTGGAAATGGCCGCGAGCCTGGCGGTGTTCTGCTCGGCCCTGTTGTATGTGCGCTGGCGCTATCAGTTGAATCGCAAATTGGCGGGTGAAGGCGAGATCAGCGTCGCCTGACCAACCGCCATCAGTCGCTACACCGATCGTTCCCACGCTCTGCGTGGGAATGCATCCAGAGACGCTCTGCGTCTCAGGGACGCAGAGCGTCCCGGGCGGCGTTCCCACGCGGAGCATGGGAACGATCGGATTGACTCAATGGTTGACGGTATAGGCGAGCATCATCGAAATCTGGCTCATCGGCCGTCCGCCGCTCTGTTCGTGCCACTGGTTGAACGCGTTCTGCACCGTCGCCAGATCACGCTGGCTGGTCGGCACTTTGTCGACGATCTTCTGCGCATTCAGCGCCGCGACCACGTCGTAGCTCGGCACGAACGTGTCCTTGCCGACCATGCGCAAAAAGCGCGGCGCCGACAGCCCGCCGAGTTGGTTACCGTGCTTTTTCAGGTAGGTCCACAGACCGACGATATCGGTCACCGGCCAGTCGGCGATCAGCGCGCCGAAGCTGCCCTTGTCCTTTTCCACATCGAGAATGAACTGCGCATTGCGCGGCACGCTTTTCAGTTTGCCCAGATGGCGGATGATCCGCGCGTCCTGCATCAGGCGCTCAAGGTGTTCGGCGCTCATCAGCACGACTTTTTCCGGATCGAACTTGAAGAACACTTCTTCGAACGCCGGCCACTTGGCGTCGACCAGGCTGTGCTTGAGCCCGGCGCGAAAAACCCGCAGGGCCATGGTCGAGAGGTAGCGGTCGTCGCGGATTTTGCGCAGTTGTGCGGGGGTCTTGGGAACGGGCAGATGGGCTTCCAGTTCAGCCGCCGAACCGAAACGGTTCAGACAGTATTCGTGCAGCCACTTGTAATCGCGCATGCCCTCTCCTGAGGTTTGGAAATGAATAACCCATGCAGAAGCTGGCTGTGGCGAGGGG
>NZ_WBRZ01000101.1:0-17561 GCF_008923895.1 Pseudomonas sp. GXM4 | reverse complement strand
CTGGAATGCATTTCCCTGTGGGAGCGAGCCTGCTCGCGAAGCTTTTGCTGTTCAGGCGCCGAAGGCGTCTTTCAGAAAGCCCGGGGCGATGTAGCGCTGATAATGCGCTTCCGACAGCAGGAAGAATTCCCGATCAATGGCATCGCGCAGTTCCGGCAGGTTCCAGTCGCGGAACTCCGGCAGCAATACCATCCCGTACGCCTCAAGATTAATGATCACCCGCGCGCCCCGGGCAATCAGCTGATAGGCCCAGCAATATTCCGACTGATGCGGTACGAAGCGGATCTTGCGCTGTTCGAGCTGCTCGCGCAGGCGCGCCGGATCGAAGATCTCGACTTTGCTTGCCATCACTTGTGACAGCAATTGCTCCAGACGCAGCCACACCGCACGCTTTTCCTCCTCGTTGTATCCGTTCCAATGGATCACTTCGTGGTGGAAACGCTTGCAGCCACGGCACACCAGGTCACCGTAAACGGTGGAGCAGAGGCCGACGCAGGGGGTCTTGATGGTCTGATTGGGCATAAATGGGCAGAACACTGAAACGCGGAACAGGCCGGCATGTTAGCCCTTTGTCGGGCATTGATCACCCCTCAAACAGCAAGGTCTCGCCCGCGTCGCAGGTTTACTCCGGCCGCGCTGATTGCCACGAAAGTCCAATAGAGCGCGACTTACCTTTAAATTTTTTTTGCCGTAGAATCAGCCAGCCTTTTAAGGCGCCAATGTCCGTTAGAAGCTGTTTTCAAAGCGTCACGAGCACAGTCGTTCCTTCAGAGCGGTGTTGGCGAAGGGTTTTTCCAGCGGGGAAAAGCCCAACGCCAACCCTCATCAGCTCCCCGTTCTGCAGGCGTAAAACTTTGAAAGCAGCTTCTGTAAGGAATTGCCGGTAATTCTGGCCGAACGACCCACAACGTCGTGAGGCGCATGAGTACGGCAATTTCGGGATGAGCGTCCCGGACACCCATTTGGGACCACTGATGAGGGTAATAACTGTGCTTGAAGCCTACCGCAAACATATCGAAGAGCGTGCAGCCCTGGGTATCGTTCCCCAGCCGCTTAACGCCGAACAAACAGCAGGCCTGATCGAGCTGCTGAAGAACCCTCCGGCTGGCGAAGAAGCTTTCCTCGTTGACCTGATCACCAATCGCGTACCACCTGGAGTGGACGAAGCCGCTTACGTCAAGGCCGGTTTCCTGTCTGCCCTGGCCAAGGGCGAAGCCACCTCCCCTCTGCTGGACAAGAAACGCGCTGTAGAACTGCTCGGCACCATGCAGGGCGGCTACAACATCGTCACCCTCGTTGAACTGCTGGACGACGCCGAGCTGGCGCCAGTCGCCGCCGAAGAACTCAAGCACACCCTGCTGATGTTCGATGCCTTCCACGACGTCGCGGAAAAAGCCAAGAACGGCAACGTTCACGCCAAGGCCGTGCTGCAATCCTGGGCTGACGGCGAGTGGTTCAAGAAGCGCCCGGTCCTGGCCGACAAGATCAGCCTGCGCGTATTCAAGGTCACCGGCGAAACCAACACCGACGACCTCTCTCCTGCGCCAGACGCCTGGTCGCGTCCTGACATCCCGCTGCACGCCCTGGCCATGCTGAAAATGGCCCGTGACGGCATCGTTCCGGACGAGCAAGGCAAGACCGGCCCGATGAAGCAGATCGAAGAAATGCGCGGCCAGGGCTTCCCGATCGCCTACGTCGGTGACGTGGTCGGTACCGGTTCGTCGCGTAAATCGGCGACCAACTCGGTGCTGTGGTTCTTCGGCGACGACATCCCGTACGTACCGAACAAGCGCGCTGGCGGTTTCTGCTTCGGCAGCAAGATCGCTCCGATCTTCTACAACACCATGGAAGATGCCGGCGCCCTGCCGATCGAGTTCGACGTGTCGAACATGAACATGGGCGACGTGATCGACCTGTACCCGCATGCCGGCAAAGTCTGCAAGCACGGTACCGACGAAGTCATCACCACTTTCGAAATGAAAACCCCGGTGCTGCTGGACGAAGTCCGTGCCGGCGGTCGTATCCCGCTGATCATCGGCCGTGGTCTGACCGAAAAGGCTCGCGCCGAACTGGGTCTGCCAGCGTTCGATCTGTTCAAGAAGCCTGAAGCTCCGGCTGAAAGCACCAAGGGCTTCACCCTGGCGCAGAAAATGGTCGGCAAGGCCTGCGGTCTGGCAGAAGGCCAGGGCGTGCGTCCTGGCACCTATTGCGAACCGAAGATGACCACCGTGGGTTCTCAGGACACCACCGGTCCGATGACCCGTGACGAACTGAAAGACCTGGCGTGCCTGGGCTTCTCCGCTGATCTGGTGATGCAGTCGTTCTGCCACACCGCGGCTTATCCAAAGCCGATCGACGTGACCACCCACCACACCCTGCCTGACTTCATCATGACCCGCGGCGGCGTTTCCCTGCGTCCGGGCGACGGCATCATCCACTCGTGGCTGAACCGCATGCTGCTGCCGGACACCGTCGGTACCGGTGGTGACTCGCACACCCGTTTCCCGATGGGCATCTCGTTCCCGGCCGGTTCCGGTCTGGTCGCGTTCGCCGCTGCCACTGGCGTCATGCCGCTGGACATGCCGGAATCGATCCTGGTGCGCTTCAAAGGCAAGATGAAACCTGGCATCACCCTGCGTGACCTGGTTCATGCCATTCCGTACTTCGCTATCCAGAACGGTCTGCTGACCGTCGAGAAGAAAGGCAAGAAAAACGCCTTCTCCGGCCGCATCCTGGAAATCGAAGGCCTGGAAGGTCTGACCCTGGAGCAGGCGTTCGAACTGTCCGACGCCTCGGCCGAACGTTCGGCTGCCGGTTGCACCATCAAGCTGTCGAAAGAGTCGATTACCGAGTACCTGCAGTCCAACATCACCCTGCTGCGCTGGATGATCGGCGAAGGCTACGGCGATGCGCGTACCCTGGAACGCCGCGCTCAAGCGATGGAAGCCTGGATCGCCAATCCTGAACTGATGGAAGCCGATGCCGACGCCGAATACGCCGAAGTCATCGAAATCGATCTGGCCGAGATCAACGAGCCTGTGCTCTGCGCGCCGAACGATCCGGACGACGCCCGTCTGCTGTCCAGCGTTGCTGGCGAGAAGATCGACGAAGTGTTCATCGGTTCGTGCATGACCAACATCGGTCACTTCCGCGCTGCCGGTAAACTGCTGGATCAGGTCAAGGGTCAGCTGCCAACCCGTCTGTGGCTGTCGCCGCCGACCAAGATGGACGCTCACCAACTGACCGAAGAAGGCTACTACGGCATCTACGGCAAGGCTGGCGCACGCATGGAAATGCCAGGCTGCTCGCTGTGCATGGGTAACCAGGCACGCGTTGAGCCGAACAGCACCGTGGTCTCGACGTCGACCCGTAACTTCCCGAACCGTCTGGGCGACGGCGCGAACGTCTACCTGGCCTCGGCCGAGCTGGCGTCCGTTGCTTCGATCCTGGGTCGCCTGCCGACCGTCGAGGAGTACATGGAATACGCTGGCAAGATCGACAGCATGGCGGCCGATGTCTACCGCTACCTGTCCTTCGACCAGATCGCCGAGTTCCGTGAAGCTGCTGCGAACGCCAAGATCCCGGTCGTTCAAGCCTAACGCTGCAAGGCAATAAAAAACGCCGCCCATCGTGAGATGAGCGGCGTTTTTTTTGATCGTTCCCACGCTCCACGTTGGAATGCAGCCCCGGACGCTCTGCGTCCCCAAGCGTGACGCAGAGCGTCACGAGAGGCATTCCCACGCAGAGCGTGGGAACGATCAGTCATCAGTGACAGGTCAGACAGCCAGCTTGTAAACCAGCGCCGAAATCGCCACTAGTCCCACCGCCATGACAAACACGTTCGACGCCTGACCGCGATAGCGCGCCATCGCTGGCACTTTGCGAATCGCGTACATCGGCATCAGGAACAGAATCGCCGCAATCACCGGCCCACCGACGGTTTCGATCATACCCAGGATGCTCGGATCAAGCGTCGCGACGATCCAGCAGATCACCAGCATGAACGCCGCCACGATGCGATCCAGCGCCTTGGCGCCCGGACGTCTGCCGCTCTTGACGATCAGACCCTTGAGGCCTTCGCTGGCCCCGATGTAATGACCGAGGAACGACTTGGAGATCGCCACAAACGCAATCAACGGCGCCGCAAACTCGATGGTCGGGTTGCTGAAGTGGTTGGCCAGGTACGACAGGATCGACAGATTCTGCTCTTTCGCCTCAGCCAGTTGCTCTGGCGACAGGGTCAGCACGCAACTGAATACGAAGAACAGCACCAAAATGACCATCAATGCATGAGCGCGCGCGAGGATCTGTGAGCTGCGCTCGTCGGCGTGCACACCGTAACGACGCTTCTGGTCCATCGCGAACGCCGAGATGATCGGCGAATGGTTGAACGAGAACACCATCACCGTAATCGCCAGCCACAGCGTGTGCAGCAGCGCTGACGGCGCCGGCACTTGCGACGCGGTGGCGAGGATGCCGCCGTTCCAGTGCGGAATCAGGTACACGGCAAGGAACAGCAGCGCAACGATGAACGGATAGACCATCAGGCTCATGGCCTTGACGATCGCTTGCTCACCGCAACGCACCACGGCCAGCAGGCCGAGAATCAGCACGAACGACAGCAACGCGCGCGGCGGCGGCGTGATGTGCAGTTGGTGTTCGAGGAAGCTGGCGACCGTGTTGGTCAGGCCGACGCTGTAGATCAGCAGGATCGGGAAGATGGCAAAGAAGTACAGCAGCGTGATCAAGGCACCGGCCTTGATACCGAAATGCTGCTCGACCACTTCGGTGATATCGGCGCCTTCGCGACCGGACAGCACAAAACGGGTCAGGCCACGGTGCGCGTAAAACGTCATCGGAAATGCCAGCAGCGCGAGGATCACCAGCGGCCAGAAGCCACCCAATCCTGCGTTGATCGGCAAAAACAGGGTGCCGGCGCCAATGGCCGTCCCAAACAGTCCCAGCATCCAGGTGGTGTCCTGGCGATTCCAGCTCGAAAGTTCAGCGGGTGCTGCTGCGTCGAAGCGCTTTTCGAGGCTATTGGCCTGATCATTCATCCGGTCGGATCTCCGCTTTCCGGTCACTTGCCACTCGGTCAGGACGCGTCGGAAAAAACCGACAGACATGCTCCGGCCGAAACAGGGGCGCGATTCTCCGTGATAAATCAATGCAAGCAAAGACTTAGCTGAGGAATGGTTGTGCGGAGCAGATCCAAGGATGGTCGTTTATGGAAAAAACAAGGTCGTTTATGGATACGTCAGATGCCGCAAACGGATACGTTTTGCACCCACCCATGCGTCATCGAATGCGCCTAGAGCGATATGCCGAGCATGAAACCCAATAAAACGCAGTACAGCCCGAAGCCGAAGAGCAACCAGAGCTTGCCATTTTCGCGCTTGTCTCTGTTGCGCACCGCTTCGTCATATTCTGCGAACTCTCGCTCAATTTGCTCCAGTCGTGCCTTACGGTCATATGTGCTCATACTGATTAACCTTTGAATAATGCGCCTGACGGTCGTGAAGCATGAAGACTCACAACTTGAAGAAAAACCCTGCCACTGCGGTGATTGCAGTCAAGACTCCACCAAACACTGCAATTGGATAGAGCTTC
The DNA here is from genome assembly GCF_008923895.1 of Pseudomonas sp. GXM4. Taxonomy (NCBI): domain Bacteria; kingdom Pseudomonadati; phylum Pseudomonadota; class Gammaproteobacteria; order Pseudomonadales; family Pseudomonadaceae; genus Pseudomonas; species Pseudomonas sp. GXM4. The sequence goes on along the minus strand of NZ_WBRZ01000101.1, from coordinate 11,951 downwards.
GTCTCCCTTGATAACTTTTTCTCTTCAGCCTGAAGCTTTTTCCATTCAGCCACGAGTTTCCTTGATTCGTTTTCCAGCCTGTCGAGCTCCAGATTTTCGCGATCGTTATGGAACATTTGCCCTCCTTGGCTGCTGGCGGATCGGTGCCAGCATTTGCATGCACATCGACGGCTATCGTCATGCCCTTATCATCAAACTGTTCCATTCACGCTGACCAGCAGACGCATCTGCCATTCCCGTAGGCAAAATCCGCGAGTCACGTAAGCCGCCTCATACACGGAATTTGCGATATTCCAGACCAATTACCTGCCAGAACCCTGCCCTTGATCTAGCGTGTGAGAAGCCATAACCCAAGGAGCCTCCCATGCCACTGGTCCGCGTCGACATCCAGCAAAATCCCGATCCCACTTTCGCCAGGCGCATCGGCGCACAGATCTACGCCGCCCTGCGCAGCTGTATCGATGTCCCCGAACACGACAACTTCCAGATTCTCAATGAGCACGATGGTCAGCACTTCGTGTACGACCCTCAATACCTCGGCATCCAGCGCAGCGACGGCGTGGTGTTCATCCAGATCACCATCAGCGAAGGGCGCAGCGTGGAAAAGAAACAATTGCTGTTCAAAACCATTGCCGAGCGACTGCATGCGCAACTGGGCATTCGCCTGGAGGATGTGTTCATCAATCTGCTGGAGGTGAAGAAAGAGAACTGGTCGTTCGGTAATGGTGTTGCGCAATACGTCAGCTGATGGGTCGTGCGCCATGCCTGCGTACTTGCTTGTTCCACGAACCCGTCCAGAATCAAAGCACCACTGCGTGAATGCAACGATTGCCAAGCCGCTGCGGATTCAGCACTCTGAGTCGACTTTCGCGACCCACCCGCCGCCAATCACAGGAGCCGCGCAATGCCCGCAACCGTTCTGGTACTGGTTGAAACGATCAATGACTATCTGCCGATTCTCGAGCATCAGGGTTTCCACCTGATTCTTGCACCAACGCCAGCCGAACGCGCGCAAGCCATCGCCACTCATGGTAGTCGCATCGATGCCGTGCTTACTCGCGGCCCACTGGGCCTGACTGCGCAAGAGATCAGCGCCCTGCCCGCCCTGAAAATCATCACGGTGATCGGTGCAGGTTATGAACAGGTCGACCTGCAAGCGGCCAGCGACCGAGGGATCACCGTCACCAATGGCGCCGGAGTCAACGCCTCGTCGGTGGCCGATCATGCGATGGCATTGCTGCTGGCATTGGTCCGCGACATCCCGCGCTGCGATGCCGCCGTGCGCCGCGGTGAATGGCCAAAAATCATGCGCCCGTCGCTGGCCGGCAAGCGTCTGGGCATCCTCGGACTGGGCGCGGTGGGCATGGCGATTGCCAAGCGTGCGGAGCTGGGTTTCGACATGCAGATCAGCTACCACAACCGCCAGGTGCGCAGCGACGTCGCTTATGCGTTCTGCTCAACACCGACCGATCTGGCGCGAGCCTCGGACTTTCTGGTCGTTGCCACGCCCGGTGGCATTGCTACTCAACATCTGGTCACGCGAGCCGTGCTCGATGCCCTCGGCCCCAAGGGTTTTATCGTCAACATCGCCCGCGCCAGTGTTATCGCTACGGCAGACCTGATCACCGCACTCGAGCAACGTCGTATAGCCGGCGCAGCGCTGGACGTGTTCGATCACGAACCGGAAGTGCCTGATGCCCTGAAACACCTCAGCAACGTTGTGCTGACTCCCCACGTCGCCGGGCTCTCCCCCGAAGCCACCCAAGGCACCGTTGAACTGGTGGGGAAGAACCTGATGGCGTTTTTCTCCGGGCAACCGGTGCTGACGCCTGTCGCCCTGCCGCCAAAACTGAGTAACCAGCGCGTGCATTAAGGCGCGCAGGATCCTCGGTCTGCGCCGCTGCTCGCCCCATTCTCAAAGTTGATTATCCAGCAACACGCTAACCTATAAGACCGACCCGCGCTTGTGAGCACCCGAGCGCGCCATTAGATTAGCCAATGATGTCTGGCCTCCAAAATAAGCAGAAGGGATAAGCATGGCGCTTACTGACCAGTCCACCCGGATCCGCGCGGGCGAAGAACTCGATGCCAGCCTGATCGATCCGTACCTCAAGGCGCACATTCCCGGCCTGACCGGCACTCCGCAGATCAGCCAGTTTCCCGGCGGCGCGTCGAACCTGACCTACCTGCTGGAATATCCGGAGCAGGAATTCGTTCTGCGCCGCCCGCCGTTTGGCCACAAAGCCAAATCCGCCCACGACATGGGCCGTGAATTCCGCATTCTCAACCAACTGCGCGACGGCTTTCCGTATTGCCCGAAGGCCTACGTGCATTGCACCGACGAAGCCGTTATCGGCGCCGAGTTCTATGTGATGGAACGGGTCAAGGGCATCATCCTGCGCGCTGAACTGCCGCCGGAACTGGGCCTTGATTCGGCGAAAACCGAAGCGCTGTGCAAAAGCTTCATCGACCGGTTCGTCGAACTGCACCGGGTCGATTACAACGCCTGCGGCCTCGGCGATCTAGGCAAGCCCGAAGGCTACGTCGCGCGGCAGATCAAGGGCTGGAGCGAGCGCTACGAAAAAGCCCTGACCCCGGACGCGCCGCACTGGGAAGCAGTCAAAGCCTGGCTCAACGACAAGATGCCGGCCGACCACCCGACCTCAAGCATCGTCCACAACGACTATCGCTTCGACAACGTCATCCTCGACCCGGCCAATCCGATGCAGATCATCGGCGTGCTCGACTGGGAACTGACCACCCTCGGCGACCCGCTGATGGACCTGGGCAACACCCTCGCCTACTGGATCGAAGCCGGCGACCCGGCACCGGTGCAACTGATGCGTCGCCAGCCGAGCCACGCACCGGGCATGCTGACCCGCCGCGAATTCGTCGACTACTACGCCGAGCGCTCGGGCATCCGCATCGACAATTTCGACTTCTACTACACCTACGGCCTGTTCCGCCTGGCCGGCATCGTGCAGCAGATCTACTACCGCTTCTACCATGGCCAGACGCAGGACAAACGCTTCGCGCAGTTCATTCACATGAACAAACTGCTGGAGCAGATGAGCCTGCAGGTCATCCAGAAATCCAGCCTCTGATCCGGGCCAATAACAAGACTTCCAACAAGGGAAACCCATGTCCAAGACTCAGTTGTTCGACCTCGACGGCAAAATCGCTTTCGTCTCCGGTGCCAGCCGTGGCATCGGTGAAGCCATCGCCAAACTGCTGGCCCAGCAAGGCGCCCATGTGATCGTCTCGAGCCGCAAGCTCGAAGGCTGCCAACACGTCGCCGACGCCATCACCGCCGCCGGCGGCAAGGCAACAGCCGTGGCCTGCCACATCGGTGAGATGGAGCAGATCAGCCAGGTCTTCGCCGGGATCAAGGAACAATTCGGGCGCCTCGACATCCTGGTCAACAACGCCGCGACCAACCCGCAATTCTGCAACGTGCTCGACACCGATCTCGGTGCGTTCCAGAAGACCGTCGATGTGAACATTCGCGGCTACTTCTTCATGTCGGTCGAAGCCGGCAAGCTGATGCGCGAAAACGGTGGCGGCAGCATCATCAACGTCGCGTCGATCAACGGCATCTCGCCGGGCATCTTCCAAGGCATCTATTCGGTAACCAAAGCGGCGGTCATCAACATGACCAAAGTCTTCGCCAAGGAATGCGCGCAATTCGGCATCCGCTGCAACGCCCTGCTCCCCGGCCTGACCGACACCAAATTCGCCTCGGCGCTGGTCAAGAACGACGCGATTCTGAAACAGGCACTGACGCAGATCCCGCTCAAACGCGTAGCCGATCCAAGCGAAATGGCCGGCGCGGTGTTGTACCTTGCCAGCGATGCGTCGAGCTACACCACTGGTGTGGCGCTGAATGTGGATGGCGGATTCCTGTCCTGATTTCCAGGGCAGATACCTGACCCTTGTGGGAGCGGGCCTGCTCGCGAAAGCGTTGGGTCAGTCAGCTATGTTTTGACTGATACCACGCATTCGCGAGCAGGCTCGCTCCCACAGGGTTACTGCTGGGTTTCAGGCTTCGTGCAATCGAGGAATCGCGAATCTTATTGGGTTATGCAACGGGTAGTGGTGATGTGGCGCGTTACTTGCCCATCGACATACATATCCCCGGCAACCTCAGTATTCTCCAACACCTCACACCTACGTTCCGGCGGTGGCGGCGGCGCGACAGGCGCAGGCGGTGGAGGACTGGAACAACCGGCCAACAACACTGCAAGAAAAGCCAACGGCAATACGCGTTTCCCAAGATTATTCATAGGACGACCCGCGGTAAAGAGAGACAAACTCCCGCAACCCAACCGGCCGCGGAAGACCTGACCACTCATTCTTTATAGCTGAGCGCCTTGTTAGCGCCAGTGGATTGGGGAGATTGGCTGGGATTGGCTGTCGGTTTTGCGGGGATTTTCCGGCAGAGGGCTGGATTGAGATCATCGTTGCCGGCGAGGGCCTCATCGCGAGCAGGCTCGCTCCCACAGAAAAGCAAAATCAAATAAGCAAGCCACCCCACCACCCAACACGATGAGCGTTAGCTCGAGTACCGCTTTTGATCTTGATTCACAGGCGACGTCGGAAGGCTGAGTGGAGGGATTGATCCGGGCGTGGGAGCGCAGCGACCGTACGACGCAGTCGTACACAGCGGAAGGAGGTGCAGCGAAGCAAACCGTAGCCGCTGCGCCCGGATCAGTCCCGGAGCGAAGGAACCCGAGCCTGCGAGGGCCGAACGCAGGAGCAAGCCTTTTCGGTTACCTTTTCGGCGTTTGGAAAAGGTGACTCGCCGTAAGGGCGAAACCGCCAGCCGCAACACCCGCAGAAACGGATATACACCCAACCCCCCAGAGCATGGCCGGCCCAAAGGCCGCCAAGACCAAAGCGCGCTTAAGCCAAATCCGGATCCCGCGAAGAACGCAAGGAATTGCTCTCAAGCTCATACCGCAACTCATCCACCAACGCCTCGACCGCCCCAGGCGTACGCAGCGAAGCCAGATCCAGCCCGCTGATCACCAGATCCACCTGCCCCGAATCCCGGTGATACAACTTGACCGTCAGCGAATGATCACCATCCACCGAACACTCACAAGCCAGCGGCGCAAAACTGTGCTCGAGCCGAGCGCGCAACTGCGCAAGATTCATCATTGACGTTGTTCCTATGACTGTTTCAAAAGGGGCACGATCGCAAACCCGAAATGGTCTACACCGCACCCCACCAGCCTAAGAACACAACGCCTTGGCCAATACATGAATTTGCACCCTTGTAACTAGTGCATTTGCACCCCTCAACGCTGGCCCTTGGTGCCCCACTCTCCCGAAAACAAACCGCGCTCCCGAGCCCAGACGATCGCCTCGCTGCGGCTATGCACATCGATTTTCGAGTACACAGTGGCAACATGATTGCGCACGGTATTGGGCGCCAGTTTCAACCGCGCGGCGATCTCCTTGTCCGCCAGTCCTTCACAGATCAAGCCCAGCACATCGCGCTCACGGGCCGTCAGGTCAGTGAACGAGGCACTGGGCAGCTGCGGCGAGTTGATCTTCTTCACGTTGGCCAGCTTCTCGATCAGCGTCCGGCTGAACCACGACGCATCCTTCATCACCTCTTCAATCGCCGCGACCAGCTCAAGCTCCGTGCGCTTGCGCTCGGTCATGTCCATCAGCACCAGCAAATAGCAGGACGTGTCGTGAATGTTCACCGTGTCGGCCGAGACCGCACACTCCAGCAACTCCTCGTCCTTCTTGCGCACCGGCACGTCGACCCGATCGACCCGACCGTTCTTCGCCAACGCCGACAATAACCGGGTGCGCGCGCCGTCATCGTGGATGAAGCTCAATTGCGTCACGGTTTTCCCGAGTACGTCATCGCTGTCATAGGCCAGGGTATCGAGGAATGCCTGGTTGACGTCGATGACCTCCTGCTTTTCAGCGGTGCAGATCAGAATCGGCACCGGAGTCAGACGAAAAGCCTTGGCAAAGCGCTCCTCGCTCTGACGCAAGGCCACTTCGACCCGGCGCCGGGGCTCCATGTCGACGAAAGAGAACAGCATGCAATTCTCGTCATTGAGCAGCAGCGGCTGACCGGCAACGATCACCTGTTTACTGCCACCGTCGGGGAGGCGCAGTTCTGCCTGCATCTGCGGAATGGTCGCGACATCGCGCAAGCGCTGAACGGCCAGATCGCGCTGATCGGCCTGTTCGAAAATATCGATTTCATACGCCGAGGTGCCGATCACCTGATCGCGGGTATAGCCGGTCATTTCCAGAAAGCCCGGGTTGACCTTGATGTAGCGCAAATCGCTGAGACGACAGATCACTGCCGGCGCGGGGTTGGCGTTGAAGGTTTTTTCGAAGCGCAGCTCGGCGTTGGCCCAGTCGGTAACGTCGCTCATGATCAGCACCAGCGACTCGGGCTGGCCGACGCGGTCGGTCAGCACCATGCTGCGCACGCTGTGCACCCAGACCCGCTCCGGGTCGTCCACAGACGAGACTTCGATCAGCACATCATTGAACGCCTCGCAGCGGGCGACGCGGCTGATCGGGTAGTTGTCCGGCGGCAAGACATGATTGTTGCGATAGCGCAGCGTGAAGCGTTTGGCGTACTCGTCGGCGTTGCTGCCCAGATCACCGATGGTGCTGACACCGTGCATGGTCAGCGCCGCTTCGTTGGCCCAGAGAATGCTTTTGTCGAGTTCCAGCAGAATCACCCCGTCCGACAGCCCGGCGATGATCTGCTGCAACTGGCGACGGTTGGTTTCGGTGGTCAGGACTTCCTGGCTCATTGGATCTCCACACTGTGATGCGGCTAGGTGAAGAGTACGACCGCAGCGGTTCGGGATCGTGCCGCGGCCTCAAAATCGCCAGAAATCCCCTGTGGGTGTGTTTACCTTAGGCGGCACGCTCGCTGTCCGCCACCATCGCCGAAGCCGCGAGCATCGCCCTTAGCAACACCGCGCACCCCGCCGCGAGATCATCCGGTGCGGCATTCTCTATTTCGTTATGGCTGATCCCACCCTCGCATGGCACAAAAATCATTCCCGCCGGGCCTAACTCGGCGAGGAAGATCGCGTCATGCCCGGCGCCACTGACAATGTCCATGTGCGACAGACCCAGCCCTTTCGCGGCGCCGCGCACCGCCTCCACACAGCCCTTTTCGAAGTACAGCGGCGGGAAGTCGGCGGTCGGGGTCAGTTCATAGGTGAGGCCGTGCTCTTCGCAGGTCGCATCGATGACTTGTTTCACTTCGGCAATCATCGAATCCAGCCGCGCCGGCTCCAGATGCCGGAAGTCGAGGGTCATGCGCACTTCGCCGGGGATCACGTTGCGCGAGCCGGGATAGGCTTGCAGGCAGCCGACCGTGCCGCAGGCGTGGGGCTGATGGCCGAGGGCGGCGCGGTTGACGGCGCCGACGATCACCGAAGCCCCGACCAAGGCGTCCTTGCGCAGGTGCATCGGCGTCGGGCCGGCGTGGGCTTCGACGCCGCGCAATTTCAGGTCGAACCACTTCTGCCCGAGCGCGCCGAGTACCACGCCGATGGTTTTCTCCTCATCTTCAAGGATCGGGCCTTGCTCGATGTGCGCTTCGAAATAGGCGCCGACTGCATGCCCGCTGACCTGGCGCGGACCGGCATAGCCGATCGCATTCAGTGCTTCACCGACCGTGACGCCGTCGGCATCGACCTTGGCGAGGGTTTCATCGAGGGTGAATTTCTCGGCGAAGACTCCGGAGCCCATCATGCACGGGGCGAAGCGTGAGCCCTCTTCGTTGGTCCAGACCACCACTTCCAGCGGCGCTTCGGTTTCCACGCCGAGGTCGTTGAGGGTGCGCAGCACTTCGACGCCGGCGAGCACGCCGAAGCAGCCGTCGAACTTGCCGCCGGTGGGCTGGGTGTCGATGTGGCTGCCGGTCATCACGGGTGGCAGGTTCGGGTTGCGCCCGGCGCGGCGGGCGAAAATGTTGCCGACGGCATCGACCGTGACGCTGCAACCGGCGTCCTTGCACCACTGCACGAACAGGTCGCGGGCCTGGCGGTCGAGGTCGGTCAGGGCCAGGCGACAGACGCCGCCCTTGATCGTGGCGCCGAGTCTGGCCAGTTCCATGAGCGAGGCCCAGAGGCGATCGCGGTTGATGTGCTGATGGGTGGACTTCAGAACGTCTACGGCTGCGTTCATGGGGATCTCCTCAATGCTGATGCCGATAGTGCCCATGCTCTGCGTGGGCATTCATCCATGGACGCTCTGCGTCCGCTGTTGGGACGCGGAGCGTCCCGGGCTGCATTCCCACGCAGAGCGTGGGAACGATCATGTGTTACACCGCGGTTTTCACGGCAGAAGGCTGCGCCCGCATCACGCACAACCCGTAATAAATAATCCCGCCCAGCGCCGAGCCGGTGAACCAGCCATAGCTGTAGAACCAGCTGAACGCGTCGCTGCCCAGCGACAGCAAGGTCAGCGCCACCGGCACGCCAAAGGCAAGAAAACCGGCCCAGTTCCACGCCGGATACACGTCATCGCGGTACAGCCCGGCGAGGTCCAGTCGCTGTTTCTTGATCAGGAAATAATCCACCACCATGATCCCGGCGATCGGCCCGAGCAGGCTTGAGTAGCCCAGCAGCCAGTTCGAATACACGGTTTCCAGGCTGATGTCGGAAACGATCAGGCCAAGCTTTTTCAGCAGTTCATGGCCCATCAGCACCAGCCCGACCAGACCGGTGAGCAACACCGCTTTGGTGCGGTTGATCACCTTCGGCGCGATGTTCTGGAAGTCATTGGTTGGCGAGACGATATTGGCGGCGGTGTTGGTCGACAGTGTGGCAACGATGATCAGCGCCATGGCCACCGCCACCCACACCGGGCTCTGGATATGGCCGATCAGCGTGACCGGGTCGGACACGGTGACGCCGACCAGTTTCACCGATGCAGCGGTCATCACCACGCCCAGTGCGGCGAACAGGAACATGGTCAGCGGCAGGCCGAAAATCTGTCCGAGGATCTGATCCTTCTGGCTCTTGGCGTAGCGACTGAAGTCGGGAATGTTCAGCGACAGCGTGGCCCAGAACCCGACCATTGCCGTCAGCCCTGCAGCGAAATAACTGACCACGCTGGCGCCTTCCGGACGCTTGGGCGGGATCGCCAGCAGCTCAGTCATCGACACATTGGGCATCGCCCACACCAGCAGGCCTATGCCCACCGCCACCAGCAGCGGCGCGGACAGGGTCTCCAGCCATTTGATCGACTCGGCGCCGCGAATCACCACCCACAGATTCAGCGCCCAGAACACCATGAAACCGATCACCTCGCCGGTGCCGCCGAGGGATTTCCAGCCCTCGAACACCGAGCCGAGAAACAGGTGAATCGCCAGTCCGCCGAACATGGTCTGAATGCCGAACCAGCCACACGCCACCAACGCGCGGATCAGGCACGGCACGTTGGAACCGAGAATGCCGAACGACGAGCGCAGCAGCACCGGAAACGGAATGCCGTACTTGGTGCCGGGGAAAGCATTGAGGGTCAGCGGAATCAACACGATGACGTTGGCAAACAGAATCGCCAGCAGCGCTTCGCCAACGCTCAAGCCGAAATAGGCGGTGAGCACGCCGCCGAGGGTGTAGGTCGGCACGCAAATCGACATCCCGACCCACAGCGCGGTGATGTGCCATTTGTTCCAGGTGCGTTCGCGCACCTTGGTCGGTGCCATGTCGTGGTTGTAGCGGGGACTGTCGAGGACATCACTGCCCGCTTCGAGCTCGTACAAGCCGTCGCGCTCGGTCACTTGTGATCTGGTCTGTTGCATGGCCGCTCCACTGTTCTTCTGATTATTTTTTGCTCATCAGGCGGCTGGCGCATACGGCGCCAACCGGACGATGGCCGGAGGAACTGACAACTTTCATGCACCGGCCATGGTGTCAGCGGCGGCATCAATAAACGTGCCGGGTCTGGCGCTGAACGCTTGGGCGGTGCACTGGATGCTTTGCAACTTTCTGATATTCATCAGTTTTAATTGAATATTCAATGAGTCCGGGAAAACTTGTCTGAACGCTCAGGCTAAACGTCGGGCAAGTTGTCCGAAGTGTCAGGACTCAAACTGGTGCACTGCATTTATTTTTGTCGGTGAACACGCAACCGCAGCACAACTTCAAGCGGCTGATTTCACATAGGAAATCTTGCTCATATTTCCATCCTGTCAAGTGCGTCAAAATGGTGAGCAGCCTCACCATTTTGGTGATTTTCATTGTTTATCCTTATTTATCAATAGGTTGAAAGAGCTATAAGCTTATAAAAAATATTCTTGATCATTCTTGAAATCGCGACTAGTTTCTATTCCTGACAGCGATGACAGGAATACGAACTGCGCCGCTGTACTTCAATAAAACATCTAGAACCGGCACAAGTCGGTCATGCCTGCGAGGAATCCGGAATGTCTCTGTTGATCCGTGGCGCCACCGTTGTTACCCATGATGAAAGTTACCGCGCCGACGTCTATTGCGCTGACGGCTTGATCAAAGCCATTGGTGAAAACCTCGACATTCCCGCCGGCGCAGAAATGCTCGACGGCAGTGGCCAGTACCTGATGCCCGGCGGCATCGATCCGCATACGCATATGCAACTGCCGTTCATGGGCACCGTTGCCAGCGAGGATTTTTACAGCGGCACCGCTGCCGGCCTGGCCGGCGGCACCACCTCGATTATCGATTTCGTGATTCCCAATCCGCAGCAATCGCTGATGGAAGCGTTTCATCAGTGGCGCGGCTGGGCGCAAAAGTCTGCGTCGGACTATGGCTTCCACGTCGCGATCACTTGGTGGAGCGAGCAGGTGCGCGAGGAAATGGCCGAGCTGGTCAGCCACCACGGCATCAACAGCTTCAAGCATTTCATGGCCTACAAGAACGCGATCATGGCCGCCGACGACACCCTGGTGGCGAGTTTCGAGCGCTGTCTGGAACTCGGTGCGGTGCCGACTGTGCACGCAGAAAATGGCGAGCTGGTCTATCACCTGCAACGCAAGTTGATGGCCCAGGGCATTACCGGGCCGGAAGCGCATCCGCTGTCGCGGCCTTCGCAGGTCGAAGGTGAAGCCGCGAGCCGGGCGATCCGCATTGCCGAAACCATCGGCACGCCGTTGTACCTGGTGCACGTTTCCACCAAGGAAGCTCTGGACGAAATCACCTATGCCCGCAGCAAGGGCCAGCCGGTTTACGGCGAGGTGCTGGCCGGGCACTTGCTGCTCGACGACAGCGTCTATCAACACCCGGACTGGCAGACCGCCGCCGGCTACGTGATGAGCCCGCCGTTCCGTCCGCGCGGCCATCAGGAGGCGCTGTGGCACGGGCTGCAGAACGGCAATCTGCACACCACCGCCACCGACCACTGCTGCTTCTGCGCCGAGCAGAAAGCCGCCGGCCGCGACGACTTCAGCAAGATCCCCAACGGCACCGCCGGTATCGAAGACCGTATGGCGGTGTTGTGGGATGAAGGCGTCAACTCCGGACGATTGTCGATGCAGGATTTCGTTGCGCTGACCTCCACCAACACAGCGAAGATTTTCAATCTCTATCCACGCAAAGGTGCGATCCGCGTGGGCGCCGATGCCGATCTGGTGCTGTGGGATCCGCAAGGCACTCGGACCATTTCCGCCAAGACCCACCATCAGCAGGTGGACTTCAACATCTTCGAAGGCAAGACCGTGCGCGGCGTGCCGAGCCACACTGTCAGCCAGGGCCGCGTGGTCTGGGCCGACGGCGACCTGCGCGCCGAACGCGGCGCCGGACGCTACATCGAACGGCCGGCCTACCCGGCGGTGTTTGATTTGTTGAGCAAGCGGGCGGAGTTGCATAAGCCGACTGCCGTTAAACGCTGACCCCTAGTGATCGTTCCCATGCTCTGCGTGGGAATGCAGCCCGGGACGCTCTGCGTCCCATTGGAACGCAGAGCGTCCC
>NZ_WBRZ01000100.1:0-17716 GCF_008923895.1 Pseudomonas sp. GXM4 | reverse complement strand
ACGCAGAGCGTCATTGGATGCATTCCCACGCGGAGCGTGGGAACGATCAGCCGCAAACCAGAAGATTCAAGTGACCACCAAATCAGAGCGAGATTGGATGTGAGCAAGCGAGCCTATAACTTCTGCGCCGGTCCGGCGGCGCTGCCTGAAGCTGTCCTGCAGCGCGCCCAGGGTGAACTCCTTGATTGGCACGGCAAGGGTCTGTCGGTCATGGAAATGAGCCATCGCAGCGATGAGTTCGTGTCCATTGCCACCCAGGCCGAGCAGGATCTGCGTGACCTGCTGAATATCCCGTCGGACTACAAAGTGCTGTTTCTGCAGGGCGGCGCCAGCCAGCAGTTCGCGCAGATCCCGTTGAACCTGTTGCCTGAAGGCGGCTCGGCCGACTACATCGACACAGGTATCTGGTCGCAGAAAGCCATCGAAGAAGCCTCGCGCTATGGCCACGTCAACGTTGCTGCCACTGCCAAGCCTTACGACTATTTCGCCATCCCCGGGCAGAACGAGTGGAACCTGTCGAAAGACGCCGCGTACGTTCACTACGCGCCGAACGAAACCATCGGCGGTCTGGAATTCCAGTGGATCCCGCAAACCGGTGACGTGCCGCTGGTCGCCGACATGTCTTCCGACATCCTCTCGCGCCCGGTCGATATTTCGCGTTTCGGCATGATCTACGCCGGCGCGCAGAAGAACATCGGCCCGAGCGGCATCGTCGTCAACATCATCCGCGAAGACCTGCTCGGCAAAGCGCGCTCGCTGTGCCCGACCATGCTCAACTACAAGGTCGCGGCCGATAATGGCTCGATGTACAACACCCCGCCGACGCTGGCCTGGTACCTGTCCGGTCTGGTGTTCCAATGGCTGAAAGAGCAGGGCGGCGTTGAAGCGATCGCCAAACTCAACGACGTCAAGCAGCGCACGCTGTACGACTTCATCGATGCCAGCGGCCTCTACAGCAACCCGATCAACAAGTCGGATCGCTCGTGGATGAACGTGCCGTTTCGTCTGGCTGATGATCGTCTGGACAAGCCGTTCCTCGCCGGTGCCGACGAGCGCGGTCTGCTCAACCTCAAGGGCCACCGCTCGGTTGGCGGCATGCGCGCCTCCATCTACAACGCCGTCGACATCACTGCGGTCAACGCGCTGGTGGCGTACATGGCGGAATTCGAGAAGGAACACGGCTGATGTCCGAGCAAGAACTCAAGGCACTGCGCGTTCGCATCGACGCTCTGGACACCAAAGTCCTCGAGCTGATCAGTGAGCGTGCGCGTTGCGCCCAGGAAGTCGCCCGCGTGAAGATGGCCTCGCTGGCCGAAGGCGAAGTGCCGGTGTTCTATCGTCCCGAGCGCGAAGCTCAGGTGCTCAAGCGGGTTATGGAGCGCAATCAGGGGCCGCTGGGCAACGAAGAAATGGCGCGGCTGTTCCGCGAAATCATGTCGTCGTGCCTGGCGCTGGAGCAGCCACTGAAAGTGGCTTACCTCGGTCCTGAAGGCACCTTCACCCAGGCTGCCGCGATGAAGCATTTCGGTCACGCGGTGATCAGCAAACCGATGGCAGCGATCGATGAAGTGTTCCGTGAAGTCGCCGCCGGTGCGGTGAATTTCGGCGTGGTGCCGGTGGAAAACTCCACCGAAGGCGCGGTCAACCACACGCTGGACAGCTTCCTCGAGCACGACATGGTGATCTGTGGCGAAGTCGAGCTGCGCATCCACCATCATTTGCTGGTCGGCGAAAACACCAAGACCGACAGCATCAGCCGCATCTATTCCCACGCGCAGTCGCTGGCTCAGTGCCGCAAGTGGCTGGACGCGCATTACCCGAATGTCGAACGCGTCGCGGTGTCGAGCAACGCCGAAGCGGCCAAGCGGGTCAAGGGTGAGTGGAATTCGGCAGCGATCGCTGGTGACATGGCGGCAGGGCTGTATGGCCTGACGCGCCTGGCCGAGAAGATCGAAGATCGCCCGGACAACTCGACGCGCTTCCTGATGATCGGTAACCAGGAAGTGCCGCCGACCGGCGACGACAAGACCTCGATCATCGTGTCGATGAGCAACAAGCCCGGCGCGCTCCACGAGCTGCTGGTGCCGTTCCATGACAATGGCATCGACCTGACCCGCATCGAAACCCGTCCGTCGCGCAGCGGTAAATGGACTTACGTGTTCTTCATCGACTTCGTCGGCCACCACCGTGATCCGTTGATCAAAGGTGTGCTGGAAAAGATCAGTCAGGAAGCAGTAGCACTCAAAGTGCTGGGTTCCTACCCGAAAGCAGTTCTCTAAGGGGCGGTAGCAAATGAGTGGCAACTTCCTCGCTCTGGCACAGCCGGGCGTGCAACAACTTTCGCCGTACGTTCCGGGCAAGCCTGTGGACGAACTGGCGCGCGAGCTGGATCTGGATCCGGCAAAGATCGTCAAACTGGCGAGCAACGAAAACCCATTGGGCGCCAGCCCGAAGGCATTGGCGGCGATTCGCGAAGAGCTGGCCGAGCTGACCCGCTACCCGGACGGCAATGGTTTCGCCCTGAAGTCGCTGCTCGCCGAGCAGTGCCGCGTCGAGCTGAATCAGGTCACGCTGGGCAATGGCTCCAACGATATTCTTGAGCTGGTTGCGCGTGCCTATCTGGCGCCGGGCCTGAACGCGGTGTTCAGCGAACATGCATTCGCTGTGTATCCGATTGCTACCCAAGCTGTCGGTGCGCAGGCCAAAGTCGTTCCAGCCAAAGACTGGGGCCATGACCTGCCGGCGATGCTTGCGGCCATCGATGCCAACACCCGCGTGGTGTTCATCGCCAACCCGAACAACCCGACCGGCACCTGGTTCGGCGCAGAAGCGCTGGACGAATTCCTGCAGGACGTTCCCGAGCATGTGCTGGTAGTCCTCGACGAGGCTTACATCGAGTACGCCGAAGGCAGCGATTTGCCGGACGGTCTCGACTTCCTCGCGGCGTACCCGAACCTGCTGGTGTCGCGCACCTTCTCCAAGGCCTATGGTCTGGCCGCGCTGCGCGTCGGTTATGGCTTGTCGACGCCTGTGGTGGCAGACGTGCTGAACCGCGTTCGCCAGCCATTCAACGTCAACAGTCTCGCGTTGGCGGCGGCGTGTGCGGCGCTGAAGGACGAGGAATATCTGGCGCAAAGCCGTCAGCTCAACGAATCCGGCATGCACCAGTTGCAGGCGGGTTTCCGTGAGTTGGGGCTGGGCTGGATCGAGTCCAAAGGCAACTTCATCTGCGTCGATCTCGGCGTGGTCGCGGCGCCGATTTTTCAGGGCTTGCTGCGCGAAGGCGTGATCGTGCGTCCGGTGGCCAATTACGGCATGCCGAACCACCTGCGGGTGACCATCGGTCTGCCGGCAGAAAACAGCCGTTTCCTCGAAGCGCTGCGCAAGGTTCTGGCTCGTGGTTGATGTCACTGCGCTGCAACCTGCTGCACCTATGATCGGTCGCCTTGTGGTGGTCGGTCTGGGGTTGATCGGTGGTTCGTTTGCCAAGGGTTTGCGTGAAAGCGGCCTGTGCCGTGAAGTGGTCGGCGTTGATCTCGACCCGCAATCGCGCAAGCTCGCGGTCGAATTGGGTGTGGTCGATCGCTGCGAAGACGACTTGGCGGCGGCTTGCGTCGGTGCCGATGTGATTCAGCTGGCTGTGCCGATTCTGGCCATGGAAAAACTGCTCGCGCGTCTGGCTGTCATGGATCTGGGGCAGGCGATTCTTACGGATGTCGGCAGCGCCAAAGGCAACGTAGTGCGCGCGGCGACCGAAGCGTTCGGCGGCATGCCGGCACGTTTCGTCCCCGGGCACCCGATTGCCGGTTCCGAGCAGAGCGGGGTGGAAGCTTCGAATGCCGAGCTGTTCCGCCGGCACAAGGTGATCCTGACGCCGCTCGAGCAGACCGATCCTGCCGCGCTGGCGCTGGTCGATCGCCTGTGGCGCGAACTGGGCGCGGATGTCGAGCACATGCAGGTCGAGCGGCACGACGAAGTCCTCGCCGCGACCAGTCATCTGCCGCACCTGCTGGCCTTCGGTCTGGTCGATTCGTTGGCCAAGCGCAATGAAAATCTGGAGATCTTCCGTTACGCTGCCGGTGGTTTTCGCGATTTCACAAGAATCGCCGGAAGCGACCCGGTGATGTGGCACGACATCTTCCTCGCCAACCGCGAGGCTGTCCTGCGCACACTCGATACATTTCGCAGCGACCTCGACGCCTTGCGCGACGCGGTCGATGCAGGGGATGGGCACCAATTGTTGGGCGTTTTCACGCGCGCCCGGGTTGCCCGCGAGCATTTCAGTAAAATCCTGGCCCGCAGGGCCTATGTGGACGCTATGAATTCCAACGATCTGATCTTCCTGGCTCAACCTGGTGGCCGCCTGTCCGGTCGGATTCGCGTACCGGGTGACAAATCGATTTCCCACCGTTCGATCATGCTCGGCTCGCTGGCCGAAGGCGTCACCGAAGTCGAAGGCTTCCTTGAGGGCGAAGACGCCCTGGCGACCTTGCAGGCATTCCGCGACATGGGCGTGGTCATCGAAGGCCCGCACCACGGCCGCGTGACTATCCACGGTGTTGGTCTGCACGGCCTGAAACCTGCGCCGGGCCCGATCTATCTGGGCAACTCCGGCACCTCGATGCGTCTGCTCTCTGGCCTGCTGGCGGCGCAGAACTTCGACAGCACCTTGACCGGCGACGCTTCGCTGTCCAAGCGTCCGATGAATCGCGTGGCTAACCCACTGCGAGAAATGGGCGCCGTGATCGAAACGGCTGCCGAAGGTCGTCCACCGATGACCATTCGCGGTGGTCACAAGCTCAAGGGTCTGACCTACACCATGCCGATGGCCAGTGCCCAGGTGAAATCCTGCCTGCTGCTTGCCGGTCTCTATGCTGAAGGCAAGACCACGGTGACCGAGCCGGCACCGACCCGCGATCACACCGAGCGCATGCTGCGTGGCTTCGGCTACCCGGTCAGCGTTGACGGCGCCACGGCTTCGGTCGAGTCCGGCGGCAAGCTCACCGCGACTCACATCGAAGTGCCGGGCGATATTTCGTCGTCGGCGTTCTTCCTGGTTGCAGCCTCGATCGCCGAGGGTTCCGAGCTGGTGCTGGAGCACGTCGGCATCAACCCGACCCGTACTGGCGTGATCGATATCCTGCGTCTGATGGGCGCCGATATCACTCTGGAAAACCAGCGTGAAGTCGGCGGCGAGCCAGTGGCTGACTTGCGCGTGCGGGCAGCTAAACTCAAGGGTATCGAGATTCCGGAAGCGCTGGTGCCGCTGGCGATCGACGAATTCCCGGTCCTGTTTGTTGCGGCTGCGTGCGCCGAAGGGCGTACCGTGCTCACCGGCGCAGAAGAGCTGCGGGTCAAGGAATCCGACCGGATTCAGGTCATGGCGGACGGCTTGCTGGCGCTGGGCGTCAAGTGCGAACCGACCCCGGACGGCATCATCATCGACGGCGGCCAGATCGGCGGCGGTGAAGTGCACGGTCACGGCGACCACCGTATCGCCATGGCCTTCAGCGTCGCCTCGTTGCGCGCTACCGCACCGATCCGCATCCATGATTGCGCCAACGTCGCGACCTCGTTCCCCAACTTCCTCGCGCTGTGCGGGCAAGTCGGTATTCGTGTGGCACAAGAGGCTCAGTCGTGAAAAACATTGCACCGGTCATCACCATCGATGGGCCAAGCGGCTCCGGCAAAGGCACGGTCGCCGGGATTCTGGCCAAGCGTCTGGGCTGGAACCTGCTGGATTCCGGTGCGCTTTATCGTTTGCTTGCATTTGCTGCGCATAACCACGGCGTCGACCTGACCAATGAAGAGCTGCTGAAGACATTGGCCGCTCATCTGGATGTGCAGTTCATCGCCGCGACCGAAGGTCAGCTGCAGCGGATCATTCTCGAAGGCGACGAAGTCAGCGATGTCATTCGCACCGAAAGTGTCGGTTCCGGCGCCTCGCAAGTGGCTGCGCTGCCCGCTGTGCGCGAGGCGCTGCTGCAGCGCCAGCGTGCTTTCCAGGAAGCGCCGGGCCTGGTGGCCGACGGCCGCGACATGGGCACGGTGGTTTTTCCGGATGCACCACTGAAGATTTTCCTCACCGCCAGTGCCGAGGAGCGGGCGCGCCGTCGATATTTGCAGTTGAAGGGCAAAGTCGAGGGTGTTAGTCTGTCGAGTCTGCTAGATGAGATCCGTGCACGCGATGAGCGTGACACCCAGCGCGCAGTAGCCCCGCTCAAGCCGGCGGGCGACGCGATTCAGCTGGATTCAACGGAGCTTTCCATCGATCAGGTGCTTGAACGCATCATGAGCGAGATCGCCATTCGCGATATCGCCGGGTGACCAAGAAGGTCGCAGGGGACCAGTCATAGTCCTGCGGTGCTTCTTTTAAATGAAACTAACCCACACCGTCTGGGGTGTGGAGATGGGCGTTTACTTCGCCCTCATCTACAGGAATTAAAATGAGCGAAAGCTTTGCGGAACTCTTTGAAGAAAGCCTGAAAACCCTGAACCTTCAGGCAGGCTCCATCATCACCGGTGTTATCGTTGATATCGATTACCAGGCTCGCTGGGTAACCGTTCACGCTGGTCTGAAGTCTGAAGCACTCATCCCGCTTGAGCAGTTCTACAACGATGCTGGCGAACTGAACATCAACGTTGGTGATGAAGTTCACGTTGCTCTGGATTCGGTTGAAGACGGCTTTGGCGAAACCAAGCTGTCCCGTGAAAAAGCCAAGCGCGCTGAATGCTGGATCGTTCTGGAAGCAGCCTTCGCAGCCGAGGAAGTGGTCAAGGGCGTTATCAACGGTAAGGTTAAAGGCGGCTTCACTGTCGACGTTAACGGCATCCGTGCGTTCCTGCCAGGTTCCCTGGTTGACGTCCGTCCAGTGCGCGACACCACGCACCTGGAAGGCAAAGAGCTGGAATTCAAGGTCATCAAGCTGGACCAGAAGCGCAACAACGTTGTCGTTTCCCGTCGCAGCGTCCTCGAAGCCGAGAACTCCGCCGAGCGTGAAGCTCTGCTGGAATCCCTGCAGGAAGGCCAGCAAGTCAAAGGTATTGTCAAAAACCTCACCGATTACGGCGCATTCGTCGATCTGGGTGGCGTGGACGGCCTGCTGCACATCACCGACATGGCCTGGAAGCGCATCAAGCATCCTTCCGAGATCGTCAACGTTGGTGACGAAATCGACGTCAAGGTTCTGAAATACGATCGCGAACGCAACCGTGTTTCCCTGGGCCTGAAGCAACTGGGCGAAGATCCATGGGTTGCTATCAAAGCCCGTTACCCAGAAGGCACTCGCGTTACCGCTCGTGTAACCAACCTGACCGACTACGGCTGCTTCGCTGAGCTGGAAGAAGGCGTTGAAGGTCTGGTACACGTTTCGGAAATGGACTGGACCAACAAGAACATCCACCCTTCGAAAGTCGTACAAGTCGGCGACGAAGTGGAAGTCATGGTTCTGGACATCGACGAAGAGCGTCGTCGTATCTCCCTGGGCATCAAGCAGTGCAAGTCGAACCCATGGGAAGACTTCTCTGGCCAGTTCAACAAGGGCGACAAGATCTCCGGCACCATCAAGTCGATCACCGATTTCGGTATCTTCATTGGTCTGGACGGCGGCATCGACGGTCTGGTTCACCTGTCCGACATCTCCTGGAACGAAGTGGGCGAAGAAGCCGTACGTCGTTTCAAGAAGGGCGACGAGCTGGACACCGTCATCCTGTCGGTTGACCCAGAGCGCGAGCGCATCTCCCTGGGCATCAAGCAACTGGAAAGCGATCCGTTCTCCGAGTACGTCTCGGTTAACGACAAGGGCGCTATCGTGACCGGTACCGTGAAAGAAGTTGACGCCAAAGGCGCCATCATCGTTCTGGCCGACGACATCGAAGCTACCCTGAAAGCCTCCGAAATCAGCCGTGACCGCGTTGAAGACGCGCGCAACGTTCTGAAAGAAGGCCAGGAAGTTGAAGCCAAGATCATCAGCGTTGACCGCAAGAGCCGCGTAATCCAGCTCTCGATCAAGTCGAAAGACGACGCTGAAGAGAAAGAAGCCATCCAGAGCCTGAAAGCAGCTCCGGAAGGCGAAGCAGCTGACACCACTATGGCGGCACTGCTGCGTCAAGCAATGGCCAAACAGAACTGAGTTCTGCTTGATCATTAAAAAGGGCGACTTCGGTCGCCCTTTTTTATGCCTGCGATTTGGCTCTTGTACGTCCGTGCATGAAACCAATGGCTTCGCCTGTGGGTCTGTTTCTTTAATCGGATCAATCGCCTATTGGCGACTAAGCTTGATCTTGAGCATTAGTCGTCAGGCTTGCCTGGCATAAGGAAGTGGATGAACAAGTTACTTGTTGTTGCAATGGTTTTGGCCTTGGCAGGGTGCACCACCAGTGCGAAAACCCATGCGGTGCGCGGCGTCAGTGGTATCGAGGTCGATTGCTCCGGGTTGGGTTCCGGTTGGGAAAAGTGCCAGAAGCGTGCAGCGAAGGAGTGTAAAGGCAAGGGCTATAAGGTCATCACCCGTTCTGACGATGCCAAAGATGAAGACGAATACCCGTTTGGCTTTAATCCGGCGGGCTTCGTGACCCGGACCATGCTGGTGATGTGTCGTTAGGGCAGCGGCGATCCGACTCGCCACTGGAGTGCCCTGAAAATGGGCGTTTTGACCCCGGGAAAGATATGTCAATCCCTGGGCTGTTCAAAATCTTCCGGGCATGCTAAAACCTTTCAAGCGCTGATCTAGCTGCTTGAAAAAGAAGGGAAAAATATGACGAAGTCGGAGTTGATCGAACGAATTGTCACCCATCAAGGGCTACTCTCATCCAAGGATGTGGAACTGGCCATCAAGACCATGCTTGAACAAATGTCTCAGTGCCTCGCCACCGGTGATCGTATCGAGATCCGTGGATTCGGCAGCTTCTCCCTGCATTACCGTGCGCCACGCGTTGGTCGTAATCCTAAGACAGGTCAGTCCGTCAGTCTGGATGGCAAGTTCGTGCCGCACTTCAAGCCGGGCAAGGAGTTGCGTGATCGTGTGAACGAGGAAGAGGAGGAGGGGGTTTGATCTTCGCTACTTATTATCAAGGAGGCGCAAATGCGTAACCTCAAGCGCGTGCTTCTTGGTGCTCTTGTTCTTTTGCTGGTGTTAGTAATTCTAGCCTTTGTGCTGGAGAATCAGCAGTCAGTGTCGCTATTGTTTCTGGGCTGGTCGATGCCGCGGTTGCCGGTCTCTCTGCTCGTGGTCTTGGCTCTGTTGGTCGGAATGCTTGTCGGTCCAGTGCTCGGCTGGTTTCTCGGGCGTTTTTCCCAGCGGTCGCGTAAGCATCTTGTTTGATTGCTACTCCGCGCCAGAGGGCTGCCTTGTACCGCATGCCACTGCTATCTCCAGGATTCATGATGTTGCTTAAGGGGTCGAGCATCTCATTCGTAGAGTTGTGCTCCTCAATCGAAATGGGTCGTCTCTGTCTAGCCGAGGCGGACTGCAGCTACTCTCGTTTGACTGCAGTTTAATTTTGTTGATTTCCGAGCTGAACGCTACAAGTGGGATGGCATGACTGTAAAATTACCAAAAGTTGCGGTTTTGCTAGCAGCGTATAATGGAATGCGGTGGATTGAAGAGCAGGTGACTTCGATTCTCGCGCAGTCTGGGGTTGAAGTTACTGTATATATCAGCGTGGACCCCTCGACAGATGGAACTGAAGATTGGTGTGCGACGCTTGCAACTAATCTGCCGAACGTCATCCTGTTGCCGTCCGCTGGGCGATTTGGTGGTGCATCTCGTAATTTCTTTCGACTGATCCGCGATGTTGATGTCGGCAATTTTGAGTTTTTTGCTTTATCTGATCAAGATGATGTCTGGTACGCGGATAAGCTTCTCCGTGCGGTGTCTCAGCTTGGGCGGCAACGGGCTGACGCATACTCCAGTAATGTCACGGCTTTCTGGCTGGATGGTAAAACAAGGTTGCTGGATAAGGCGCAACCCCAAGTTGCATGGGATTATCTGTTTGAAGCGGCTGGCCCAGGCTGTACTTACGTTTTGACTAGACGTTTGTTTGAGTCGATTAAGCTGTCGGTGGTAAGCAGTTGGGATGCTTTGCAGGGCGTCAGTCTGCATGATTGGTTTTTTTACGCATATGCGCGTAGTCATGGGTATCGATGGTTCATTGATCCCGTACCTTCCATGGATTATCGCCAGCATGAAAGTAATCAGGTAGGCGCCAATACCGGGTTGCGCTCTTTGGTTGCTCGATATAAAACCATTAGTAATGGTTGGTGGTTTAATCAGGTGCAGCTAATTGCCAAGTTGGTTGGGGGAGAAACTACTCCCTTTGTATCAGGTTGGTTTTCGTTGAGTCGCTCGCAATTGTTCAGGCTTTCTTTTAGCGCGTGGTATTGTCGGCGTCGGGTTCGCGATAAGTTACTATTTTTCATTGTTTGTTGGGTGATGATGTTGGTGTGGAATAAAGGCTGATACTTTGTTTTGGCGGTTAAAGGTTGTTATTTGTTATTGCTGTTGATGATCGGAATTTGTTCCGTATTGTCCTCGTATAGCTCAGTTGCATACGGGCGGGCGCTTGTGTTTTAAGGTTTTTCAAAAGCTCAGTGATGGCGCAGGTTTAGCTCCTCAGCAGCCGTTATTAATTCTTTTGCCTGCGAATCTGCTTCCTCGCTGATGGCTATATGGCATCTCTGCTAGGTCTTTTCACGCTGATCATCAGCTCTTCACCTGTGGAATCCTGCGCAGTCATCAGGTATTAATCTTCCGTTTTACATCTCTCCGATGCAGCTATGTCTGGCTCGGCGACGGGCTAGAGCCGCCGTGGTTGTCGTCGCTTTTTTGGGTGTGAGGCGCGTCAATTGATGTAGAATGCGCAATCGGACGGTAAGAGCAAAAGCAAAGATCGGATGTTTTTTTATTAGTGATGGGCGCCTTTTTTGGGCGACGGTTCGTGCAAAGAGGGATTTTGTGACGGTTTCCAGCCAGAGTTTTGGTACAGATAATGCCGTCCAGGTAGCTGGCGAGCATATTGCGAATGTCGCAATTCTTATGTGTACATACAACGGTGCATCATTTCTTGCTGAGCAACTCGACTCATTTGAACGTCAAACGTATCGCAATTGGACGCTTTATGTTTCCGACGATGGCTCTCAAGACAACACCCTGGATATTTTGCAAACATTTCGAATCAAAATGGGTGCGGATCGCGTTCACATGTCGAAAGGTCCCAAGAGAGGATTCGTAGCCAACTTCCTGTCCTTGGCTTGCCGAACAGACATTGATGCAGATTTTTTTGCCTGGTCGGATCAGGATGACATCTGGAGGGGCGCGAAGCTCGAAAGGGCTCTTGCATGGTTAGAGGGCGTACCCGATTCCAGTCCGGCTCTCTACTGTGGCCGCACCGAGCTAATTGGTGAATCAGGTGTCTCGTGTGGGTATTCACCACGTTTTAGTCTTCCTCCACATTTTTCAAATGCATTGGTTCAGAGTATAGGTGGTGGCAACACCATGGTCTTTAACCGGGCAGCGCGCGACCTGTTGCTCGAGGCGGGCGACCGTGTCGATGTCCCATGCCACGATTGGTGGGCTTACCTTCTTGTTTCAGGAGCAGGTGGTGAGGTTCACTACGATCCGGAGCCTATGCTTCTTTACCGTCAGCATGACGACAATCTGATTGGTGGCAACTCCGGTTGGTCTGCGCGCCTGAAGCGCTTACCCTTGATTTTTCAAGGTCGTTTCTGCAGGTGGAACGACCAGATCATCAATGCGCTTGAAGCGATGTATCATCGTTTGAGCCCTGAGCATCAAGTGACTCTGGCTCGATTCAAAGATGCACGCACTCAGAAACTCTTTTCAAGAATCCTGGGCTTTCAGCGGGCCGGTATATACCGGCAGACGTTGTTTGGAAATCTGGGGCTTATTCTCGTTGTTCTACTGAAAAAGATCTAAATTTATGACCATCTTAGTCACCGGCGGTGCCGGGTTTATCGGGGCGAACTTTGTACTGGACTGGCTGGCGCAGTCGGATGAACAGGTGATCAACCTGGACAAGCTGACCTATGCCGGGAACCTGGAAAGCCTGGCGAGTCTGGACGGGGATGTGCGGCATGTATTTGTGCAAGGTGATATCGGTGATAGTGCGCTGGTAACGCGCTTGTTAAACGAGCACCAGCCTCGTGCAATTCTCAATTTCGCCGCTGAATCCCACGTCGATCGCTCAATTCACGGTCCGGAAGATTTCATCGAAACCAATATTGTCGGGACATTCCGACTATTGGAAGCCGTGCGAGCTTATTGGGGTGGACTCGAGCTGGGCGCAAAAGAGGCGTTCCGCTTCCTGCACGTTTCCACGGATGAGGTTTATGGGTCGCTGGCAAAAGATGATCCTGCGTTCACCGAGACCCATCAGTACGAACCGAACAGTCCCTATTCGGCGAGCAAGGCTGCAAGTGACCACTTGGTGCGTGCTTACCACCATACCTATGGTTTGCCTGTTCTGACGACCAACTGCTCGAACAACTACGGCCCGTACCATTTTCCGGAAAAGCTTATTCCGTTGATGATCGTCAACGCCCTTGCAGGTAAGTCTTTGCCTGTATATGGCGACGGCCAGCAAATTCGCGACTGGCTATACGTCAAAGACCACTGCAGTGCTATTCGCCGTGTACTCGAAGCCGGATTGGTCGGAGAGACTTACAACGTTGGTGGCTGGAATGAGAAGCCAAATCTCGACATCGTCCACACCGTTTGTGGTTTGCTCGATGAGTTGCGTCCTCGCGCTGACGGCCAGCCTTACCACCAGCAGATCGCCTATGTTACCGATCGTCCAGGCCACGACCGTCGTTACGCAATTGACGCTCGAAAACTTGAGCGGGAATTGGGTTGGAAACCCGCTGAAACATTTGAAACTGGCATTCGAAAGACGGTCGAGTGGTATCTCAATAATCAGGTATGGGTAGGTAATGTCACTAGCGGGGCTTATCGTGATTGGGTAAGCAGGCAGTACGCATGAAGAAAATTGTTTTATTTGGAAGTAACGGGCAAGTAGGCTGGGAGTTACAGCGCTCCCTGCCTTTGCTTGGAAACGTTGTGGCTTGCGATCGTAGTAAACTTGACCTGGCTGATATAAAAGCTGTGTCGGATTATCTTCGTCAGGAGCGCCCCGACGTTATTGTCAATGCGGCTGCCTATAACGCCGTAGAGTTGGCTGAGACTTGCGAAGAAGATGCACAGGCAATTAATTTTCATTTGGTGAAAGTGCTCGCCGACTACGCAGCACAGAATGATGCGTGGCTTGTGCATTATTCGACTGATTATGTGTTTAATGGGAGTTCCGAGCTCCCATACAGTGAAACTGATGTCCCTGACCCGTTGAATGCATATGGCAGGTCAAAAGCGTTGGGCGAGGGTGCCGTTGTAGTTAGTGGCTGCAATCATCTTTTGCTAAGAACCAGTTGGGTGTATTCCACGCGTGGGCACAATTTCGCAAAAACAATATTGAATCTTGCGGCAACCAAGTCAGAGTTCTCGGTCGTTAATGATCAAACTGGTGCGCCTACGAGTGCTTCTCTCGTCGCGGATACTACAGTGCTTTGCCTTTATCGAGTTCTCAAAAGTACGGATGCAGCGTCTCTTAGTGGGACGTACCATTTGGTGTCTTCGGGGTATGCGAGTTGGTATGAGTACGCCCGTTATTTACTGTCTGAGGCGTCGAGTCTCGGTATTCCTCTGAATTGCACGGAACACGATATACGTCCTGTGAGTGGTTCCGAGTATCCGACGAAAGCAGTCAGGCCGAAAAGCTCACGATTGAATAATAGTAAAATTCAAAATGCGTTCGATATAAACATTCCAGATTGGAAGACTTGTTTAAAAAGAACGCTTTCTGATATGGCTAGGCAGGGATGATTATGTATCGTAAAGGTATAATTCTAGCGGGTGGTTCTGGTACGCGCCTGCATCCGGCAACACTCGCAATATCGAAGCAATTGCTTCCGGTTTTTGATAAGCCGATGATTTACTATCCTCTCAGCACATTAATGCTGGCAGGGATCAGAGATATATTGATTATCTCCACGCCACAGGATACCCCTCGCTTTGAGCAGCTTTTGGGTGACGGTGCCAAGTGGGGAGTCAATCTAAGTTATGCGGTTCAGCCGTCACCGGATGGTTTAGCCCAGGCATTTATTATTGGCGAGGAATTTCTCGACGGTAATGCGTGTGCTTTGGTGCTGGGCGACAATATCTATCATGGCCATGATTTCCAGGAACTCTTGGCAAATGCCATGCAGCGTGACAGTGGTGCGAGTGTCTTTGCATATCATGTAAATGATCCTGAGCGCTATGGCGTAGTCGAATTTGACAAGTCAGGCAAGGCTATCAGCCTGGAAGAAAAACCATCGGTGCCTAAATCCAGCTACGCTGTGACAGGCCTCTATTTTTACGATGCAAACGTCGTGGAAATTGCCAAGAGTATCAAACCCTCTGAGCGTGGCGAGTTGGAAATCACTGATGTGAATCGCGTCTATCTGGAGCGTAACAGCCTCTCCGTAGAAATCATGGGAAGGGGATATGCCTGGCTGGATACAGGGACTCATGAGTCTCTGCTTGAGGCGAGCCATTTCATTGCAACCCTGGAAAACCGGCAAGGCCTTAAAGTCGCGTGCCCTGAAGAGTTGGCATGGCGCAAGGGATGGATATCGGATGATCAATTGCTCGCGTTAGCCATGCCATTAATTAAAAATGGCTACGGAAAATATCTCAAGCGCCTCTTGGAGCACGAGAGTCATTGATTGTACAAGCGGACCAGGCGCTTTATGGCCATTCTGCGAAAGATGTAATTGGATAAAAATTTAAACCGCACAGCACTTGTGATTCGAGGCTAAATACATGGCAATTCAACTGTTTGTACCTAAATTTCGTGTCGACGAATGCCTTGAAGGTATTCGTGAATGTCTTGAGAAAGGCTGGACTGGGTTGGGTTTTAAAACTGTTGAGATGGAAGAAGCATGGAAGTCCTATACCGGGCTGCCGCACGCACATTTTCTTTCGTCGAACACCGTAGGTCTGGAGCTGGCTTTTCGCTTGCTCAAGACAAAGAATGGATGGGGCGATGATGCAGAAGTCATCACTACTCCGCTGACTTTCGTATCGACCAACCACGCCATTCTCTGTGCAGGCCTGACGCCTGTATTCGCAGATGTCGATGAGTCGCTGTGTCTGGATCCTGCTAGCGTCGAGCAGCGCATTACCGATAAGACCAAGGCACTGATTTTCGTTGGTATTGGTGGCAACGTCGGTCAGTACTCGAAGATCCTTGAAATCTGCAAAGCACGTAATATCGCTTTGATTCTTGACGCTGCCCACATGTCGGGTACTCGCATCAATGGGCGTCATGTGTGTCCAGAAGCCGACGTTGTCGTGTTCAGCTTCCAGGCAGTGAAGAATCTGGCTACAGCTGACTCGGGCATGATCTGCTTCAAAAACGCGGAAGATGACGAGCGTGTACGCAAGATGAGCTGGTTGGGTATCAACAAGGATACTTACGCACGTACCGCTTCTCAGGGCGCGTACAAGTGGATGTATGATGTCGAAGAAGTCGGCTTTAAATACCACGGCAACTCGATTATGGCTGTAATGGGCCTGGTTGCGCTGAAATATCTGGATAGTGATAACGCATACCGTCGCCAACTCGCCAAGTGGTACCGCGAAAACTTGGGTGGTAACGAAAAAGTACGCTTTATTGAAATTAATCCAGAATGTGAGTCGTCGACTCACTTGGTGCAAATTCGCGTCAAGAACCGTGAAGAACTGATGCTGGCCCTCAATGAGCACCAGGTATACCCAGGCGTACATTACCGTGATAACACGGAATATCGTATGTATGCGCATGGTAATGGCACCTGCCCTAAAGCGGCAGTGGCGTCCCAGGAAATTATTTCGCTCCCTGTACACATGGGCCTCAGTAAAGCCGATGTTGACACCGTATCTCAATTGGTTGCCAAGTACGCAAAATGAAACCTACCCTCCACTCAGCATCTGATGAAGTCGTCGAGATCCGTTTACTAGAGGTGGCTGATTTACAGTCCACCTTGAACTGGAGAAACCGAGACGAAAACCGCCGATGGTTTATTAACTCAAACATCATTGAATGGGACAGTCACGTAAAGTGGTTCGAGTCCTATTCAAAAAAGTCTGATGATTTTGTGTTTGTCATCGCGGCAGATGGTGAGTTGGTTGGGCAATGCGCTGTTTATGGCGTGGATCTGCAGAGAAAGCGCGCCGAAGTCGGACGCTTTCTTGCTGCTCCCGAAGGCGCAGGTAAAGGTTATATCAAGCGAGGCTGCAAACTGTTGATTGAAACGTGTTGGCAGCAGCTTGCGCTTGAGAGTGTATTTCTAGAAGTTCTGGAAGAAAACGTCAGGGCGATTAAGTTATACGAAAAGCTGGGCTTCAACGAAGTTTCCCGTAACGGTAAATTAATAGTGCTTGAGCTAAAAAGGCTTTAGATGATCAGTCAGAATAGTTTTATACCCGGTGCATTAAAGTCACTTCTTGAATGGCGTGTATGGCTATACCTGGGGCTGCAGGACGTCAAAGCTCGCTTCCGCAGGTCAGCTATCGGGCCACTATGGATACTTATAAACCTTGCAATGATGGTTTTAGGTGCAGGAGTGGTTTATGGAGTACTGCTTAAGCAACCGATGGCAGAGTTTCTTCCCTATCTCACATGCGGTTTGATAGTTTGGGGATTCCTGGTTTCTTCCTTCGTCGAAGGCGGATATGCGTGTGTAGGTTCCGAAGGTTACATCAAACAATTTTCTTTCCCGAAGCAAATATATTTGTTTCGGGTGCTGGTTTCTCTGTTTGTAGTGATGTTAGTTGGTGTCGTCGCTTTGGCAGGGACTTTGTTGTTCTTCGATCGCTTTAATCCCATGGGGTGGCTGTACGCATTGCCCGGTGTTGGAATACTTCTTATCGCTGGCTTGGGGCACATCACACTTAGCGCATATCTCTCTGCTCGTTTTAGAGATTTGCCCCATGCATTGACGGGGATTTTTCAGGTACTGTTTTTTGTAACGCCTATCATGTTTCCCGTTACGATGCTCAAGGATCGTGGTCTGGATTTCGTCTACAAATATAATCCACTGTATTACCTGGTAGATGTAATTAGATTCCCGATTCTGGAAGGGACATTTGCAGTGAAGCAGGATTATATGTTTTGCGCTGCTTATCTATCGCTTCTGTGGCTTGTTTGCTTGGTGCTTGCATCTAAAATGGATAAGAAAGTGGTTTATATGCTATGAGCGATATTTCTGTAGTTTTACGAGATGCAAGCGTCGTATTTACCGGGCGAACTGACTTGGTAGGCAGAATAAGGAATACTATTCTACGTCGTCCTGCTGCGTCTAATACTCAAGAATACACAATTAACGCACTTTCCAATGTTAATCTTTCAATTACTCGGGGCGAGCGAGTCGGCCTGATCGGGTTGAACGGTGCTGGTAAAAGTACTCTACTGAAAGTTATGGCTCGCATTTATCCTACGACTTCCGGTAGCGCGCAAACATCTGGGCATGTTTGTCCTATGTTTGAGTTTGCGACAGGTTTCGAAATGAACCAGTCGGGATGGGATAATATAAAGATTCGTGCGCTCTTGTTGGGGCTGAAGCCGCGAGAGATTAAAGACAAGATGCAGGAAATCGCAGAGTTTTCGGAGTTGGGTGAAT